>WLLG01000099.1 GCA_009700815.1 Actinomycetota bacterium | reverse complement strand
GAGATAAACAGCTTCTCCGCGACCTCGGGGGTTGAACAGCCATCAGCGATGAGCTGCAAAACCTCTTCCTCTCTTCGCGTGACGATTCGCTCCTCCTCGGCATCTTGCGGGACCTCGAGCTTGCGCAGTTCCTCGAGCATCGAACGAGCTAAGTGGGGGGAGAGCACCGTGTCCCCTTCGGCCGCAAGACGTACGGAATCAGCAATCTCTCGGGTGGAACAATCCTTGGTCAAGTATCCAATAGCCCCTGCACGAATGGCATTGGTGAGTACCTCTTGATCAGCATGCATGGTCAGCATGACGATCTTGGACTTGTTGCCAGTGGACTTGAGCAGGCGACAAGCTTCAACCCCGCCGCAGTTCGGCATAGTCACATCCATGAGGATGACGTCGGGTTTGAGTGCGTCGGCCATGGTGACGGCTTCGAGACCATCGCAGGCCTCTCCGACCACCTCAAAGCCCGACTCTGTCATCGAACGTCGAAGGCCCTCGCGGAGCATCCGATGGTCATCTGCCAACATCAGTCGAATCGTCATACGTTCTTCCTTCTAGTAGTGGTGCTGGTTCTTGATGAGCTGGTTGAATCACCGATTTGGCTATTTCTTTGGCTGCTTGAGGGCTGGGTTTCGGTAGTGGCTGGTTGCAGCGTGCAACGCACCCGTGTTCCTCGTCCTGGAGCGCTGACAATCTCAAAGCTGGCTCCGACACTCGCTGCCCTCTCGCGCATGCCTAACAACCCGTAGGAGTCCAAGCGGCCGGCTCGACCTTGTTCAAACCCCACGCCATTATCAGTAATGTCGACGAGTGCCCGGTGGCCGTCGCAGCGCCAGACCACTCGTACTGCAGTGGCCGAGGCGTGACGCTCAACGTTGGCTAGTGCCTCTTGGGTCACACGCCACATCTCACGTTCTTGCAGGATTGGAAGGCGAGCAGACTCCTCTGCCTCAACGTGTACCTGCAAGGCGCTTCGTTCTGCCACTCGTTCGGCATACTGCTCAAGCACCTGACCCAGGCTGCGCTCGTCTGAGACGTCAGTCCGAAGGTCATACAGGGTGTCGCGGACTTCTCGGATAACTCCTCGCACATCATCTCGAAGCTGTGCGATTGGCTGCGAGACCGACTCTCCTTGGGAGTCCTTTTCCACCAGCCGGTCAAGTTCAAAGCCAAGGTAAGCCAAGGATTGCCCAATTCGATCATGAAGGTCCCGAGCAATTCGCGTTCGCTCCTCATCAGCACCAACCGTGCGCAACCGAGCAAACCAACGGGCGTTGTCTACTGCGAGCGCAGCAGGTGCAATGAATCCGGCGACTAGTTCTTCCTCTCGATGAGTGAAATGGCCGACCTCTCCATGCTCAAGAGCTAGCAGGCCAATGATGGTTCCACGTGCGGTGAGCACGCTGTAGAGCCCAGACCCAGAGCGGTTGGAAAGGCCACCTCCTGGCTCTGCAATCAGGTTCGAAACCGCCGCAATGCCGTTCTGCGCAAGCGCCTTTCGAAGTCCGACGGGCAAATCCGTTGGCCCGAGTCGAGTTGGAATATGCAGGCCCTCATGGCGAACAACATCCCAGTGGGCATCGGTCTCATCGAAGAGCAGAACTGCAGCGCTTTCAAAGCTCACGAGTGAGTGCAGTCTCTGCAGGGTTGTATCCAGAACCTCTCCCATGTCGAGCGAGGCAGGCAGTGTCTGGGTGACCTGATGAAGCGAGAAAAGCAGATCGTTTGCATCGGAAAGTTTGTCGAGGCGATCCAGAGTGAGCTCGCGATCTCGGTCAGCAACTCCAGAAATACGCCTTGTGTAGCCAGCGATGATCGCCACGAGCATGATGATCCCGGCCCAGGATGCGGCTCTGACTAGCGCCTCGCGTGGGTTGCTTGCCTGATCTACAAACACAAAGCTCACTGCCAGAATCGTTACAACTGCGACCCTGAACGAGAATCCGAACCCTCGAGCAAGTCCAGCCACGGTGATGGCAGGCAGCAGCATGAAGATGAGCGGAGAATCGCAACCGCCGGTTGCAACAACAGCGAGGACTCCAAGAAATACCTCGGCAATCACGAGTACTAGCGAACTGACGGAATCTGTGTACTTGATTGGTCGAACAGTGCGAAAAATTGCGTAGAGCACCAGAACAGCAGTCCAAAAACGCAGCGATGCCGTATTAGAACTCGTGTCTGCAGAAACCAACAGCAACGAGATGCTCATGGTTGCCAAACGCATGGTGGTAATGAGGCCGTTAAAGCTAGAGACGCGATCGGCGGTGCCGCTGGGGCTCTGATCCGCCAGAAGGTCGAAGTCTCCGGTGGGCTTTTGTGAAGTGTCTATGAGTGCACTCTTTAGGTCTCTACGCAGCCTGGCAGCGGCTTTCTGCCTGAGTGACTCCGGTTCTGAGTCGGATTGTGAGAGAGAGCTTGATCCCGTTTCCAAACCGGTATCCAAGCTTGTGCTGCTTCTTTCAGCCACTGATAGCGGGTGCTCGCTCAGGTTGTCAGTAGGAAATTCTGTGGGCATATGTAGTCCTGAGGTTGGGTCAAAATCCGAGATATTTATTGGTATCGGCAGGTTGAATCCCGAACTGGACTATTAGTTCAAATAGTTCAAATTACCTATGCGGCGGCGGGCGGGTAGGGTTCAAACCCATGTTGTTAGTAGGCCTCACGGGCGGAATCGGCGCCGGAAAATCAACAGTCTCACTGGGTCTCGCTGAGCGAGGCGCTGTGGTGGTAGACGCCGACGCAATCGTGCGGGAACTTCAGCAGCCGGGAACGCAGGTATTCAAGGAGATGGAAGAGCGTTTTGGGCCGGGAATACTCGATGACTCGGGCCAGCTTGACCGGGCTGCGGTAGCCGATTTGGTCTTTACTGACGCCACGGCCTTGGCCGATCTGGGTGCGATCGTGCACCCAAGGGTGCACGAAGAGATCGCCAGAAGAATCGAAGAGCAGTCAACCACAGATTCTGTCGTCATTCTCGATGTGCCGTTGCTCGTCGAATCTGGATGGGAGGACCTGCGAGGCACCATCGTGGTTGACCTTGATCCCGAGGTGGCGATCGCTCGCCTTATCGAGTTTCGGGGGTTTTCCGAACAGGACGCAAGAAACCGGATCGCCAAACAGGCCAGCCGATCTGACCGCCTAGCCCGCGCCGACTTTGTGATCGATAACCACGGTCAACCACACGAGCTTGATGACCAGATCGCACTTGCATGGCAGTGGATCCAGAGCCTGGCCCCGTGAGTTCCGAGGCAAGTCCCGACCGGGTGCAACCCTCTGCACTGCGGCCATTCAAAATGGTCTCGGACTATCAGCCTGCAGGGGATCAGCCAGCCGCAATTGCTGCCCTCGCCGAAGGCATCAACACTGGTCAACGCTTTCAGACCCTTCTTGGCATCACAGGCTCGGGCAAGTCAGCCACCATGGCATGGACGATTGAGCAGGTGCAGCGGCCAACGCTGGTACTGGCACCCAACAAGAGTTTGGCTGCGCAGCTAGCCAACGAGTTCCGTGAGTTCTTCCCAGAGAATCGCGTCGAATACTTCGTCTCGTATTACGACTACTACCAGCCCGAGGCCTACATGGCGGCCAGCGATACCTTCATCGAGAAGGACTCCTCGGTCAACGATGAGATCGATCGTCTGCGTCATGCCGCTACTTCGGCACTCCTGACTCGCAGGGACACCATTGTCGTGGCCTCGGTGTCTTGTATCTACGGTCTCGGCTCGCCCGAGGAATACTCCAAGAGACTGTTTGCCGCCCGGGTGGGCGAAACAATTGACCAGCGAGAGATGCTTCGGCGGCTCGTTGATCTGCAGTACGAGCGTAACGATATGAACCTGGTGCGAGGCAAGTTCAGGGTGCGCGGCGACATCATTGAAGTCCACCCGGCCTATGAAGAAACTGCAGTTCGCATTGCGCTGTTTGGGGATGAGGTTGAGTCGATCTCTGTGGTCGACACGCTGACCGGGGAGCGCGTCCAGGAATTGGATGAGGTGGTGATCTTTCCGAACACCCACTACGCCACCTCAGACGAGCGACTCCGTGATGCCATCGGCCGCATTGAAGTTGAGTTGCAGCAGCGGCTGGCGTTGTTTGAGAGTGAAGGCAAGTTGCTCGAGGCCCAGCGACTTCGAATGAGGACTGAATACGACCTTGAGATGCTGCAGGAGTTGGGATTCTGTAACGGTATTGAGAATTACTCGGGGCCGATAGATGGTCGTGCCCCAGGAGAGCCGCCGAATACGCTCCTCGACTTTTTTCCTTCTGATTACCTGACCATCATTGATGAATCTCACGTCACGATTCCGCAGTTGCATGGGCAGTACGAGGGTGATCGATCAAGAAAGAACAACCTGATCGAGCACGGGTTTCGTCTGCCTTCGGCTGGCGATAATCGGCCGCTCAGGTTTGAGGAATGGGTGGAGCGTGCCGGACAGACTGTGTTCCTGTCTGCCACGCCAAGTAAATGGGAGATCGAACATAGCTCTCGAGTGGTTGAACAGATTGTGCGTCCTACAGGCCTGATCGATCCGCAGGTTGTCATCAAGCCAACCGAGGGTCAGATCGATGACCTGTTAGGAAACATCAATGAGCGAGTGGAGCTAGGCGATCGAGTCTTGGTCACCACGCTCACCAAGAAGATGGCCGAAGATCTGACGCAGTACTTGCTCGAGATGGGTGTCCGGGTGCGCTACTTGCATTCAGACGTTGACACGTTGCAGCGCATTGAACTGGTGCGGGACTTGCGACTTGGCGAGTTCGATGTGCTCGTCGGCATCAACTTGTTGCGAGAGGGCCTTGATATTCCAGAGGTCTCGATGGTGGCGATTCTTGATGCTGACAAAGAGGGCTTCCTGCGCTCCGAAACCTCGCTGATTCAGATGATTGGTCGCGCTGCACGCAACGTGCGCGGTCAAGTCTTTATGTATGCGGACCGCGTGACCGACTCAATGACCAAAGCAATCTCCGAGACCAACCGGCGCAGAGGTTTGCAAGAGGCGTACAACACCGAACATGGGATCGACCCCAAGACGATTATTAAGCCAGTGACCAACATCTTGGACCAGCTGCGGGGAACCTCGAATGAGGCGCCCTACCCGGGCCAAGGCAAGCGCAAGCAGCGACCCGGCGAGCGTGCTCGAGCTGAACAGTTCAAGGACCTGCCTCCATCTGACCTTGGCAAGTTGATCTCCCTGCTCGAGGACGAGATGAACGCAGCATCTGAAGAACTGCGCTTTGAAGAAGCTGCTCGACTGCGAGACGAGATTAAAGACCTGAAAAGGGAACTTCGCACTGCCGGCGGGGCCTAGCTAGCACTCGCTCTAGGACAACCCAGCGCTAGTGCGAATCGACTCTTGGCGTAGCCAGTGATCGGCGAGTACTAACAGCATGGCTGCCTCTACGAGTGGCACCGCACGCGGCAGCACGCATGGATCGTGGCGGCCCTTAGCTGCCAGAGTGACGGCATTGTTGTCTCGGTCAACCGTTTGCTGTTCAGAAGAAATTGTGGCGGTTGGCTTAAAGGCAACACGAATGTTGATCTCCTCGCCGTTCGAGATACCGCCTTGTATGCCACCAGAGTGATTCGTGAGTGTGCGCGGCTTGCCATCTGCACCGGGAACAAAAGCGTCGTTGTGTTCTTTGCCCGTCATGGCAGCTGCGCCAAACCCACTCCCCAGTTCGAAACCCTTTGTCGCGGGTAGCGACATGACAGCCTTTGCAAGGTCGGCCTCGAGCTTGTCGAATACGGGCTCGCCCCAGCCGGCGGGCACACCTCGCGCAATGCAAGAAACTATTCCGCCAAGCGAGTCGCCATCTCGGCGGGCCTGCTCAATAGCCGTAACCATGAGTCCGGCTGCTACAGGGTCTGGGCAGCGGGTGGGAGTGGCCTCGACCTGATCGAGTTGTACCAGGCTGGCATCAATGGCCGAGGTGATTGTGTGGATCTGCGAGACCCAGCCGAGTACCTCTACGCCGCAACTCTGGGCTAGAAGCTTGCGCGCCACTGCGGCCGCTGCGACTCTGCCGATGGTTTCTCTTGCTGATGCCCGCCCTCCGCCGGCCACAGCTCGAATCCCATATTTGGCCTCGGTAGTCCAGTCTGCATGCGAGGGGCGGTAGGTGGTCTTCATTTCCTCGTACGCGCCAGAAATCTGATCGGCGTTGCGGACGAGCATGGCAATCGGCGATCCGAGTGTTCGACCCTCGTACACCCCCGAAAGAATCTCGACTTTGTCCGACTCATCCCGCTGCGTGACTAAGCGGCTTTGGCCAGGCCGACGGCGGTCTAGATCTGGCTGGATATCTGCCTCGGAGAGTTCGAGCCCAGGAGGGCACCCATCAAGAACCACGCCAACCCCGCCACCATGAGACTCGCCAAAGGTTGTAATGCGGAAGAGGCGACCGGTGCTTGAACCCATATCAGGCAAGTATGGCAGTCGCTGAAGGCCGCTCCACACCTTGTTTCGGCAGATCCGCAAAACTTTCTGCCGTAAACGAGCTTGAACCACGAACACCTGTTCGCCAACTAAACTAGGGAATCATGTCGACACCCAAGGTGCGAACGAGCGCCACTCCCCGCAAGGCACCTGCAAAGAAGACAGCTGCTGCACCCAAGGCAGCTATACCGAAGGTCGCTATACCCACGAAGGCAGCTGTAGCCAAGACGGCTGCACCCAAGACGGCTGTAGCCAAGAGAGCGCAGTCGCATCATGCGCTCGATCGCATCACGATTCGAGGCGCTCGCGAACACAACTTGTGTGATGTCTCGCTTGACCTTCCCCGAGACCAGCTCATTGTCTTTACCGGTTTATCTGGATCGGGCAAGTCTTCGCTTGCATTCGACACGATTTATGCCGAGGGTCAACGCCGCTACGTCGAGTCACTCTCCTCCTATGCGCGTCAGTTCTTGGGTCAGATGGATAAGCCCGATGTCGACGTGATCGAGGGCTTGTCTCCAGCAATCTCGATTGATCAGAAGTCGGCTTCTCGC
Organism: Actinomycetota bacterium; assembly: GCA_009700815.1. Lineage (GTDB taxonomy): Bacteria > Actinomycetota > Acidimicrobiia > Acidimicrobiales > Microtrichaceae > IMCC26207. Next base: position 545 of record WLLG01000099.1, on the reverse strand, counting down.
AATCCGCGGTCAACAGTGGGCACGGTCACCGAGGTATACGACTACCTACGACTGTTGTTTGCGCGAGTCGGTGAACCCCATGATCCCGAAACTGGCGAAGCACTGGTTCGTCAAACGCCCCAACAGATTGTGGACCGCATTTTGGCCCTACCCGAGGGCACACGCTTTCAAGTGCTTGCCCCTGTAATTCGTGGTCGGAAGGGCACCTACGAGCAGCTTTTTGTTGACCTTGCCAGCCAAGGATTTGGTCGTGTTCGCGTAGATGGCGAGGTACACGAGCTTCCGGTAGAGCTTGACCTTGCCCGCTATGAGCAGCACACCATCGAGGTCATTGTTGACCGCCTCGTGTTGCGAGATGGCATCGAGCGGCGACTGACCGACTCCATGGAAACCGCACTGACGCTCGCCGAGGGAGTGGCACAGATCGAGCTGCTTGCCGCCAAGGATTCCGCAGCTGATGCGGAGTCAGAGACGCTGACGTTTTCTGAGAAGCTGGCCCGCCCATCTGATGGCAAAAGCTTCGAAGAACTGGCTCCACGAAACTT
>WLLG01000098.1 GCA_009700815.1 Actinomycetota bacterium | reverse complement strand
CTAGGTGTGTTGGTCAGCCCGGGGGAGTTCTACGGGTCTACTGCCGCTGGTTTCATTCGGGTCGCTGTTGTGCAAGATGAGGATCAGATAGCAGAACTCGAACGGAGAGCTCAGAACCTCTGACAGGGTCTTTCGACTCTTCTCGCTCGTTATTCGGCATGAAGAGGGCAAGGGGATGACAGACTAAGGAATTGGTTTGCGGTCTAGCAGGTCTAGATCCACTGATGGAAGGAACCAACATGTCTCAAGCTGGCGCATCTGCGGCACCTCCAACTCCTGCGACGGACCGACCACCAAAGGGTGCGCTCATTACGGGAATCGTTTTACTTCTGCTTGCGCTGTCGAGTTGTGGCGTGGGTGGCCTGAGCTGCGTCAGCTTTGGTGCCTCGTTCGCAGACATTCTCACTGGTGCATCCACAGTGGCTCTTGGCGAGACGACCAGCTTGGACGCTGCATCCTCAACCGGAGTCGTGCTCTCAACCTCTGCAGATGTTGTCTGTGAAGGTGAGGATGAAAACGGCAGCAAGGTCTCATTTGCCGAGCCATCAACTGGTAGCACCGGCGAGATCAGTTCAGGTTCAGACACCTTCACGTTTGTGTACTCATTCGATACCAACCCCGGTTCTTCGTACCAGGTTGTGTGCAAAGGGAGTGAGTTCAGCGAAGGGCAGTACGCCGTTGCTTCCTTCCCAGGTTTTGGAAAGCTCGGCGTCGGCGTAACCGGGCTCTTAAGCGGCTTCTTTCTGACATTCCTCGGCCTGATCTTTTTGATCGTTGGCCTTGTCAAGCGCTCCCGGTGGAAGAAGCGTCAGGCTGGCCCGGCGGCAGGCCCGCCTCCGCAGCCCCCCGCAGCAGTCGGTGGTGCGGTAGCCACTGCTCCACAGATGGCGCCACCGCTGCCGGGTGCGGTTGAAGCCCCAAGGATCGACGCGCCCACTCCTTGGATGCCAGATACTCCGGTTTTGCCCACGCCTGGCCCGCCTCCAATGCCGCCTACTCCGCCTGCCCCAGGCGAATTGCAGTGATCTGGACTGTGGCCGGGATTCTTGAGTGCTAGCCGAAACCTGCCCCGCACCGTGTAAAACTATGGCGTGAGTTCCGACGCCGTTTCTGCCCCACTGACAGTTGATGATTTGCTGCAGTGTTCAGCAGAGCTAGTTGCAGTCCCTTCAGAGAGTTTCTTTGAGGCACAGATCACCGAGTTGATCCAGAATGAACTGGCCGCTCATCAGCACCTTGAGCTCACTCGAGTTGGCGACAATCTTGTGGCACGGACCCAACTGGGTCGCCCTGTTCGTGTGATTCTTGCCGGCCATACAGATACGGTGCCCGCAAACGGAAATGCTCAGCCACGCCTAGAGGGTGATCGGCTGTGGGGCCTTGGGTCAGCCGATATGAAGGGTGGGCTCGCTGTCATGTTGCAACTTGCACAGCAGCACCAACAGCCAGCAGTTGATGTGACCTATGTGTTCTACGCCAGAGAGGAAGTTGCCTCGGAGCACAGTGGTCTGGAGGAGTTGTTTCAGTTGCGGCCCGACCTTCTAGAGGGCGATGTCGCGCTGCTCGGCGAACCAACTGACGGGCAAATCGAGGCTGGCTGCCAAGGAACCATGAGGTTCTCTGTGGTCCTTCGCGGAAAGCGTGCTCATACTGCGCGTGCATGGATGGGCAGTAACGCAATTCACCGCCTCGCTGGCCTGCTCACAGCGATTGAGCAGTATGTCCCGCGTCAACCAGTGCTGCTTGGGTGCCACTTCCATGAGGCACTTCAGGTCGTTCGGGTAAACGGTGGGGTTGCAGGCAATGTGGTTCCAGACGAGGTGCAGATTGAACTCGCTCACCGATTCGCGCCTGACCGATCCTCCGATCAGGCAGAGCAACATGTTCGTAATCTTCTCGAGCCCTTCCTTCAAGATGGGGACCAGGTCGAACTGCTTGATCTGTCACCCGCTGCGTACCCTGCCGTCGATCACCCGTGCATTGCAGCGTTGATTGAACGCCACGATCTTGGTGTCCTTGGCAAGCTCGGTTGGACAGACGTTGCTCGCTTTGCGGATCGCGGAGTGCCAGCGGTCAACTTCGGCCCCGGAGACTCGGCCTTGGCGCACACTGCACAAGAGCATCTGTTCGGTGAGAGCTTGGCACGCACCTTTGCAGCACTTGATGACCTGCTGCGGTTTGGTCCGTGATTTCCTAGGCTGCAAGATTTCCTAGGCTGTCAGAATTCCAGCCCAGAAGTGTTTTCGCTAGCGAGTATGTACACCTATCTCGGCACCAAGCCCGCCAACTACGAGTCCCAATCCCAAGGAGAAATCTGTGAGTAACGATCTGCGTCCAACTACTCCCGAGCAGTTCGCAGCCATGGCTGCAAGGTTGAGAGCTCGCGAGGGCTATGTCGAGCCTGCAGCCTTTGGGATCGGTATAGCGAATATCGCAGATGTAGATGGTTCAGTACTAGATACGTGGTTTGGCGCCTACTCGCTCAACGAAAACTTCGGCTCAGCTGCGATCCTCGCTGACGTCCTCGGCCACGTTGATGGCTCGGCTACCTATGAACTCGACGAGGATCTGCTCCGCGAGCTTATGCATAGGTTTGCTCCTATGGTCGATGACGGCCAGACGCATCCCAATGTGGGTGTTCTCGCTGCGCTAGCTGGAATCAGCCATGCAACCCCTGATCATGCTCAACGCAATCAAGTTCCGCTGCTTCCGGTTCAGCGAAAGGCAGTGGTGACATTTATTGCAGATCTTGCCGAACCACCCGTAGGCGCATCCGATGTATATCTGCGACTGCACTTGCTTTCAGGCTGCAAAGTGCAACCTCACGGTGCAAACCTCGATGGCATCTTTGGTCTGCTCTCGAACGTTGTATGGACTTCTCTGGGTCCCTGCGATGTTGCCTCCTTCGATCAGGTGCGCTCACGGCTGATGGCATCGGCGCAACCATGCACGGTATTTGGGGTAGATAAGTTCCCCCGACTCGTGGACTATCTCATTCCAGCTGGAGTACGGATTGCTGACGCCGACAGGGTGCGACTTGGCGCACACCTAGCCGAGGGCACCACCGTGATGCACGAGGGATTTGTGAACTTCAACGCTGGGACTCTGGGGCCAGCGATGGTTGAAGGGCGAATCTCTGCAGGGGTTGTGGTCGGTGCTAATTCCGACATCGGCGGCAGCGCATCCATAATGGGTGTGCTCTCGGGAGGAGGCAAAGAGGTCATCTCCATCGGAGAGGAATGTCTGCTTGGTGCCAATGCGGGAATCGGGATTTCCCTGGGCGACCGTTGCGTAGTTGAGGCGGGGCTCTACGTCACAGCGGGAACAGTCGTTCAGCTGCCCGACGGAACCCGAGTAAAAGCCAGCCAACTCAGCGGAAGTAATGACCTGTTATTCCGCCGCAACTCAGTCTCGGGAGCAGTCGAGGTCTTACCAAGATCGGGAGCCTGGGCCGAGGGGCTGAACGCTGCACTACATGCCAACTAGTTCTGTGCAAGATACCAACTAGTTGGGTGCAAGTCCGGTCAGCAGGGTCAAGGCTGCAGTTCAGATTTTGCGAATGACTGTGACGACTTTTCCGTAGATAACAACCTCTGACTGCTCAAAGGTCATTGGTTCCATGGTGGGATTTGACGGGTGCAACACCACCCGAGAGCCCTGACGTTTAAATGTCTTAACCGTGGCTTCTTCTCCGGGGATGCCTGCAACGACGATGTCCCCATTTGCAACCTCGGGCTGAACCTTGGCAACAATGAAATCGCCGTCGAGTATTCCAGCGTCAATCATCGAGTCGCCCCGAACCCGCAGCATGAATAGCTCTCCGTCCCCAGTGAAATCCGCAGGCAGAGGCATCATCTCTTCAACACGCTCTTGAGCTAGGACGCCTACACCGGCAGCAACATCTCCTACTAGGGGAACATGGCGTGTGGGGCGCCGTTCCGCAGTGGTCCCGCTAGCGGTGTCGGCTGTTACTTCAATAGCTCGCGGCTTTGTTGGGTCCCTGCGAAGGTATCCAAGTCTTTGCAAGGTGTGTAGGTGACTGTGAACGGTTGAAGGTGAGGCAAGTCCGACGGCCTCCCCAATCTCTCGTACTGATGGGGGGTACCCGCGATCTCCGACGGTCTTTTCGATGAATACCAGAATCTCTTGTTGGCGGGGGGTGAGTGCGGTGCTGCTCATGTTGGCTCCCAAATAGTTCGAACGTGTGTTTGGACACACTAGCAGCATGCCAAGACAACCTGCGGAACACTCGTTCGATTTTACTGTTGACACCGAACAGTTGTTCGTGCATTCTAGTTATCGAACATTCGTTCGCAGTAGTGGTTCAACGAGCTTCAGTGTCACACCCCATCAGGAGACTGTTCACATGGCAGCAATCATCGACATCCGAACTGGCGAGGGACTCGCTGAGCAACTCTCGGCTCACGACTTGGCACTTGCAGGGTTCGGTCCCCGCAGGAACGCATCCCGGGCGAACTCGCCGCAGCTGCGAGTTATCCATGGCGGCAAGTCAGCAGTAGCTCAGCAGCGCCGGCAAGTATTTCTTCTGCGACGGGCTCTGGTCCTAGTTGTTCTGAGCACAGCAGTTCTTGGTGCAGGGTTGCTCCTTCGCTCGGGATTCAGTGCGGCCACTAGTGAGCAGTCCATGAGTACATCCGCAACTCAGGGCGGTGTTATCCAGGGCGGTGCAGCCTCCCTAATCGATAGTTCTGTCCCGTACTTTGTGCAGTCCGGCGATTCTCTTTGGACACTCGCAGAGCGTGTCTCCCCTCAGGAAGACCCTCGCGATGTAGTGGATCAAATTCTGGAACTCAACGCAGGCATCGACGGGTTCTCTTCCGACGCACCTCTTCGTGTAGGTCAAACACTCCGGCTGCCAGCGAGTAGCAACTCCTGACGTAACTGAGATGGCGCTTGGTTTGCTTGCCAACTCAACATGCGTGATTCCTGCCGGAACGGTAGCGTTCCAGAAATGCAATGTCCCGCCTGTGGAGCCCTTGAGGATCGAGTGGTCGATTCTCGCGCCGCTGACGATGGAACTTCGATCCGACGTCGTAGGCAATGTGAACAATGCTCTGAGAGATTCACGACCTTTGAACGAGTCGAAGAGGTTCTCGCCGTTGTCGTTAAGCGTGACGGTCGGCGCACTCCATTTGATCGAAGCAAGATTGAGTCTGGGGTTCGCTCAGCCTGCAAAGGTCGTCCTGTTGAAGAATCGGCAATCTCGGCGCTCTCAGCCCAAGTCGAGGACCGCATTTCAACGACTCGCGGAGAGGTGGAAGCAGCGCAGGTCGGCGAGCTGGTCCTGGAGGAACTTCGTCGCCTCGACCCTGTTGCCGCCGTCCGCTTCGCAAGCGTCTACAAATCTTTCGAGGATCCCGAGGACTTTGAGCGGGAGATCCAACTGCTTGGCCAAGAGGGACCGGCCGACAGTAGTTCCGCTGCCACTCCAGCTGGACTCTGACTCAGCTGGCAGGTTGCTCTGGGCTGGCAGGTTGCTCTGGGCTGGCAGGTTGTGCTTGCCGGTCGCGGCGGTAATTCAGGAACAAAAAGCCGTTGGCTTCCCAGACCCGATGCAGGCTGAGCTGCCGAATTGTTTCTGTGCCCCCACCGAGTATTCCCACCTGGGTCCCAGAAGCCAAAATCGGTGCCAGGCTCAGAAACAGCTCATCGATCAGGTCGAGTTCATGCAACTGGCCAAGCAGTGTCGGCCCACCCTCGCACAGAACTATGCGGACTCCGTCGGCATAGAGCGAACGCATTGCGGCCTCCAGGTCCACACCTCCAGAGCCAAGCCCCCGAAGTTCAACCCCCGCCGGAACACCAGAGGTGTCAGCATCCGCTGGATGCAACAGCAGCGGTTCCACACCCTCTCCAGACAAAAATGGTTGGTCCTCGGCCAGCCTCAGGGACCGGCTCACCACAACAAGGCGAGGTGCCGGGGTAGGGGTGAACACCCTTCGTTGATCTGCAAAGTCAGCCATTGCAGTGGGGCGGCGGTAACGCTCGGCTCGTGCAGTTCCGGCTGCAACGAGTACTGCGTCGGCCGAAGCGCGAAGAGCATGAAAAATCTCTCGGTCCTCGGGACTGCTCAGCGCTCGAGAGACTCCCGAAATTGCATACGCACCGTCAGCGCTGGACACCATATTTGCCATCACCCAAGGACGTCCGGATGGTGCTTGCCTGTTAGAACGGTCCAACACGGCGGCGACCGCAGAAGTTGCTCCGTCTTCTTCGAAGAGTTGTTTCACAGGCCGAGAGTAGCGAATTCTCGTCTATACACAGTTTTCCCCAAGGGTTGTGGAGAAGTTTTCCGGAAATTCACATGGTTATCCCCTTTTGTCCCACAGGCAGTCCTTACTAAGTTGCTTCCCGTAGGTTGTGGCATGGACGATCGGAATGGTGGCTGGCGTAGCACTGCGTGTGCAGGGCTGCGTCTCCTGGGGGTCGGAAGGCGAGTCATTCATCTGAGTGTCTCGATCAACCGGCTGGTCTTCGCCCGGTCGTCTATGCCCGCCCAACCACTCACCGGCACCTGCGTGAACAGCAGTTCTGTTCCTCCCTCCTACAAAGGCGATCCAAGTGTCTGTTACTTCTGACTCAAGCCAGCCTGCCCCTTCTCCATCAGGGCCTCCCGCTCGACTGCGGCGACACTTCACGGTGCCAGGTCGATCCCCGTATGCCGATCTGATCTGGCAACGAAGGGATGCTCGGCTCACCGACTATCGGGATGGGTCCGTGGCATTTGAGCAACTTGGTGTTGAGTTCCCCGAGGGTTGGTCTGCAACGGCATCAAATATCGTTGCCCAGAAATACTTTCGAGGGCTCTTGGGATCGCCAGATAGAGAGGACTCCCTTCAGCAAGTTATTGACCGCGTGGTAGGAGCGCTCACTACCTGGGGTGAGCGAGACGGGTACTTTGCGGACGAAGAAGAGTCCGATTGCTTTGCCCAAGAACTTCGGTACCTATTGGCGCATCAGATGCTCTCGTTTAACTCGCCTGTCTGGTTCAACATCGGTGTTGCCGGAGTGGCCCAACAAGCCTCGGCATGTTTCATTCTTGATGTTGAAGACAACCTCCGTTCCATTCTGAACTGGTATTCCGAAGAGGGCGTCATCTTTAAAGGCGGGTCCGGCGCAGGTGCAAACCTGTCAAAACTGCGCTCCTCTCGAGAGCATCTCAGCGGCGGCGGAACTGCCTCGGGGCCAGTCAGCTTTATGCGTGGCGCGGATTCCTCAGCAGGAACGATCAAGAGCGGGGGAACCACCCGTCGCGCAGCCAAGATGGTGATTTTAGATATCGATCACCCAGATATCGAAGAGTTCATCTGGTGCAAGGCCAGAGAAGAGCGCAAGGCACGGGTGCTCAGAGATGCTGGCTTCGATATGGATCTAGACGGCAAAGACTCCATCTCGTTGCAATACCAAAATGCGAACAACTCTGTCCGGCTCAGCGACGAATTCATGCAGGCTGTTATCGCTGGCGAAGAGTTCGATCTAGTCGCACGGTCCACCAACGAAGTCGTTGAGCG
>WLLG01000097.1 GCA_009700815.1 Actinomycetota bacterium | reverse complement strand
TAGGAAGGTGTTCATCGTTCTTTGTGCATCCGGAGTAATCAGAATCAAACAGCACCCCGTTGATGGACCCGTAGCTGCTGAGTCGATCTGATAGGTCACGCCAGTTGCGCGAATGTCATGAGCGAATACTGCGCCAAGTTGGTCATCGCGCACCTTGCCGATGTACTGCGCAGTTGCACCTAGGGCCGCTACGCCAACGATTGTGTTTGCTGCGGAGCCTCCCGAAATCTCGATGCCGGCACCCATTTGTGCATAGAGCGAGGTCGCTCGTTCCTCGTCGATGAGGGTCATGGACCCCTTCGGCACACCCGCCGACTCTACGAACTCGTCGGACTCTTGACTCAGAACGTCTACGAGTGCGTTGCCAATGCCACACACGTCATTGACAAAGTCGGAGGAGCCGTTGAGCTGAAGGTACAGAGCCGTTTGGTTAGAAGTCATTGGTTCAATCACTGCAGCAATGTACCCAGTTTGAAGGGAACGGGCCATTGAAGCTCCGGCTACGGGGATTCCGACACGGTGAGCAGCCGCTTCACGCGGTTCGGGGCAACGCCAAATTGCTTCGCCACGCTGACTGCTGCGTCACGGCGGGTAGCCCCAGCGCCGAGGGCCGCTTGGATCGCGCTCAGAATGGTCTCATCGGTCGCCTCAGGTAGCGGCGCCGCACCGTCAACTACCAAGACATATTCGCCTCTCGGTGCAACCTCTTGGCAACGCTCGATGGCCTGCCCCAAAGTTGCGCGCCAAGTTTCTTCGTGAAGCTTCGTGAGTTCTCGACAGAGTGCCACCTGGCGATCTTCGCCGAGCACCTGCGATAGGTCCGTCAAGGTGCGCTCAAGTCGATGTGGTGCTTCGTAGAGCACGATGGTGCGTGACTCCCCTTGCAGTTCCGCCAGCCGAGAGACTCGATCGGGCCCCTTTCGGGGCAAGAAGCCTTCAAATACGAATCTGCCAGAGTGGGTTAACAGCCCACTGCCCACCAATGCAACGGCTGCTGCAAACGGGCCAGGAATCACCTCGATCTGGAACCCTGCCTCGGCCACGAGTGCTGCAACTCTTGCGCCGGGGTCGCTCAGACCGGGCATGCCGGCGTCGCTTGCAACGGCTACAACTTCTCCGCTCGAAATCCGGGCGAGTATCTCGGGGCCAAGCTCGAACTCTGTGTGCTCATCAAGTCGCAACAGGCGCGGGGCTCGTACCCCAAGGTGGGCGAGCAGCTTGCCGGTTCGGCGAGTGTCCTCACATGCCACGACATCGGCGGCAGCAAAAGCCTGTGCTACTCGCTCCGAAAGATCACCAAGGTTGCCAATTGGTGTCCCGACGAGCACCAAACGCGGGCTTCCAGTTCCCATTACCTGACTTCCAATCGGTCGCCTGGCACAACCCCCCAGAGACGAAATGCTCCAGCAGGCGCCTCAACGGCTGATTTTGCAGCAAGCACCGGGAGCGTGACGCGGTTGGGTGCAACAGTGAGGACGCGCAACACGGTGCCTTCTGAATTACAAAAAGCAACATCAATGGGAAACTTCATTCCGATGGTATGAAGCGACTTTGCTTTCAATACGAACACGCCTTCAAGATCACTTCTGCCCAAAAGCCCGCGCCGACGCTCGGCCCGAGTCTGTGCAACCTCGGCACTAGCTAGCACCTGCCCCTCTCGGGTTAGCCAGGCCATGGCCCCGAGTTGCGCAGACTGCGCAAAAATGTTGGCCGGCTACACATTGAATCGAAAATCCATCACGTCGCCATCGGCCACGACATATTCCTTACCCTCGATGCGGGCTTTCCCTACCTCACGCGCCTTTGCCCAAGAGCCCAACTCCAGCAGTTCATCCCAGTGGATGGTTTCTGCACGAATAAAACCACGCTCAAAGTCGGTGTGGATGACACCGGCGCATTGCGGTGCCTTGGATCCCGTTCGGAACGTCCAAGCTCGAGTCTCTTTCTCGCCGGTAGTGAAAAAGGTGCGCAGGCCAAGCATCTGATACGCAGCGTGTAAGAACGCTGGCAGTGCGCCTTCGCCCAAGCCAAGCGCTTCGAGCATCTCGGCGCGTGACTCTTCGTCGAGCATCGCTGCTTCGGCCTCGAGTTGGATACAGAGCCCAATGACTTGGTCACCTGCGCCTGAGCCAAACGCTTCACGTACCGGAGCTAAGAGCGGCTCCGGGTCAATGAGTTGTTCCTCATCAAGATTGACCAGCGCCATCGCAGGCTTGGCCGTGAGCAAAAAGAATGGCTTCAGTAAGTGCCTCTGCGCTTCATCGAGTTGCGAGCGATAGATGGGGGTGCCTGCTTGGAGCAATTCAAGGGCCGCATCCATTGCAGCGACCTCATCGGCGAGCGTTTTATCTGCCCGAGCTGCCTTGCGCCTTTTGTCTGCCTGCTTCTCAAGGGTCTCAAGATCGGAGTACACCAACTCAACCTCGAGGGTATTGAGTTGGTCGACTGGATCCGAGGATCCGTCTACGTCTGTGTCGATGAAGGCACGCAGGATAAAGACGATCGCGTCAACTTCTCGGATATGAGCCAAGAAGCGATTACCAAGTCCTTCGCCCTGAGCGGCACCCTCAACAAGTCCAGCGATATCCACAAACTGCACGCTGGCAGGAACAATGGTTTTGGTCTGACTCATGATTGCCAAACGTTGCAACCGATCATCGGGAACCTTCGCTACGCCAACGTTTGGGTCTACCGTGGCAAAGGCATACGGGGCGGCTAGAGCACCCCCACCGGCAAGAGCGTTGTATAGCGATGACTTCCCTGCATTGGGTAAGCCGACAAATCCAAATCGTTCCACGTGAAGTTCCTGAAAGTGAGGTGCTGAACAGGTTCGCACAGCATGGCCACACGGTACTTGGTTCAGCGCTCCTGCCCCATCTGAGCCTGTTGAGCCCTAGGTTGCTGTGCCTCGTCTGGAGTCCGAGGGGTGACCTCCACTAACATGGTGAGCATGTCACAACGCACGCAGAAGAAAAAAGCAAACGTGCGGCGTAAGAAGGCCAATCATGGCCGTAAGCCAAACGCCGGTCGAAACTCCTAATTCACTTTCCGATTCTGGTCTGCGCTTCTCTTGGCACCTGCCGACGGGAGCGCAGTTCACGTTGTAGGCGAAGTTCCCCGTATCAACACCCTGCCTCGGTTCGGCGCTGTCGAAGTCGCGCCGTCAATCCAGCGGAGGTCGCGACAGGTCCTCTGGGACTGCATAGATCAGCGGGATGCTCACGATCGTGGCTAGGCCTTTCACCACGATGTTCGCCCAGATGATCGACACTGCTACTGACCAGGGAAGCGTGCCACCAAAGGCGATGAGCACAAACACGATTGAGTCAATCGGGATTGCGATCGCGTTCGAGGTCAGCACTCTGCCCCACTGCACCCGATGGCCGAATCGCATGACGAAGCGGTGGTACACCTCAGTGTCAGCGAACTCCGCGATCACTTGTGCAACTACCGAGGCGAGCACGATTCTGGTGACGGGATTGAGTACGGGACCAAACCACTCTTGTGCCGGCCCTCTCACCTCGGAGTCAGCCGGCAAGATTGCTGCAAGATACAAGCCCAGCGCTAACACAATGTTGAAGGCAGCGGCACTCAAAATGATGACCCGAGCAGCCCATCGTCCACCGACCTTGTGGACAAGGTCTCGAAGCGTGAACGTGAGCGGGTAGGTCAGGGTTCCGGCGTCAATCGAGAAGCTTGCCCAGTCTGGGCCTATTCGAAGAATCCTGACGGACATGACGTTCGCCATCAGTGAACAGGCCACGTACCCGGCAGCGGCTATCAGCAGCCAGGTGAGTGCACGGCGATTGAGATCTACCTCATTTGTCCTCGTGTCGGTCAATGTCACGGTGGCCACGGTACCGTTCCGCCATGCCAGCCGACACTTTTGGTCCCCTAGAGAAGCCCGCTCTTGCCCGACCCCTTCAGCTTGAACTGCTCAGGCTCGGAGATACGGCTGCCGCTTGGAGCGCTGCGGGCTTCTTCGTCTCGGCAGAGGCCACAGTCACACTGGGACAGACAATCATTCAGTGCACTGGCCAGGGCGAACCCTTTCAGGGCTGGCAGATTCAGGACTGCCAGATTCAGGACTGCCAGATTCAGGGTCGCACTAGCGGCAGTTCCACCCCAGAGCACTCTTCCATTGACGGCCTAGAACTGCTGGCAGCTAGCGACCGAGGTCCGAGGCTCAACTCGGTTGCATCGCAGCCTCACCCCAACGGCATCACGTCTATTGACCACATCGTGGTCAGTACAGGTGACTCCCAACGCAGTATCGCCGCCTTTGAGTCGGCAGGGTTTGAGGTTCGCGGCAGTCGAAGCACTTCGAGTTATGGGTCCCCGATGCGTCAAACATTCTTTTGGGCAGGCGATGTAATTGTCGAACTCATGGGTCCCGATTTTGGTGAGGCCACCAGCGAGTCACCTGCGCAGATCTTTGGCTTGGCGCTCGTCGCTGCCGATCTTGACAGCACCGCAGCGGCACTTGGTGAACTACTCGGTACACCCAAAGCTGCAGTGCAGACCGGACGCCAGATTGCCCGGTTGCGGACGAACTCGGTTGGAATCGGGTTGCCCATTGCAGTGATGAGCCCGCACCCGTCGAGTTAAGCAACAGCTTCGACGTTCAATATTTCTGCCTGAGTTCAGTTCGCCGAGGTGTTGATCAACTTACCCACCGGTAACATGGGGTTATGTACGACTACCGCGCCCCAATTAAGGATGCCCTCTTCGCTCTGCGCCATATCGGCGAGATTGAACAGCTCTCGAAAAGCACTCTCTACGCTCAGGCCGACCTAGACACCGTTGCATCGGTACTCGAGGAACAAGGCCGATTTATGCAAGAGGTTTTTGGCCCGCTCAACGCAACTGGCGACCGTGAGGGCTTGGTCTGGTCACCTGAGGGTGTGCAAACCCCCGCCGGGTTCAAAGAGGCATACGCAAAGTTCGTAGAGGCCGGGTGGCAAGGCCTGAACGCCGAGGTTGACTTTGGCGGGGCTGGATTCCCAGAAGCTGTCCAAGCCTGTGCGCTTGAGTTCGAGACGGCCTCAAACGGAGCCCTCACCATGTGTCCTGGGCTCACAACTGGAGCAATTGAATGCCTGCAGGAGTGGGGCACCGAAGAGCAAAAAGAGCTCTACCTGCGCAAGTTGGTGACCGGGCAATGGACCGGAACCATGAACTTGACCGAGCCGCAGGCTGGGTCTGACGTTGGACTCTGCACCACGAAAGCACTGCCTCAAGAAGACGGCACCTACAAAATCTCGGGTATCAAGATCTACATCTCGTTCGGCGAACATGACATGTCCGAAAACATCATCCACTTGGTGCTGGCCCGGCTACCCGATGCGCCCGCTGGAACCCGAGGCATCTCGCTGTTCATCGTGCCTAAATTCTTGCTCACCCCCGAGGGTGAACCCGGTGAGCGCAATGATCTTCGCTGCGTGTCGATTGAACACAAGATGGGCATCCACGCCTCCCCAACCTGCGTAATGAGTTTTGGTGATGAAGGTGGCGCCACTGGCTACTTGGTTGGAGAAGAGAACCAGGGCTTGCGCGCAATGTTCACCATGATGAATTCCGCCCGCATAGCAGTTGGGATCCAGGGCGTGGCACTCGGAGATGCTGCGTTCCAAAAAGCCCTTGCCTACTCTCAAGAGCGCAAGCAAGGTCGTAAAATCGGCGGCGAGTCCAAAGAGGCAGCCATGATCATCGAGCACCCTGATGTCCGTCGAATGCTACTCTTCATGAAGAGTCATATTGAGGCAATGCGTGCCCTCATTGTCTATAACGCCGCAGCGATTGACTTCTCACGAGCACTCGAAGGCGAAGAAGCTGAGCTCTTCGAAGACCTTGCAGAGTTGCTCACCCCTGTAACCAAGGCCTGGTGTACCGATGTCGGCATGGAGGTCACCTCCACGGCAATCCAAGTGTTTGGTGGCATGGGATACATCGAAGAGTCTGGTGTGGCCCAGCACTATCGCGATATGCGAATCGCCCCCATTTACGAAGGCACCAATGGGATCCAAGCAATGGACCTTGTTGGTCGTAAGTTGGGCCTACGAATGGGCGCAGTCGTCAACGGCCATCTTCAGAACATGCGCGATACAGATGCGCAGCTAGAGGCCGCTGGTAAAGAGTTCGAATCCATGCGTGCTGGCCTTGCCGAATCAGTACAAAGTTTGGCTGGAGTCACCGAATGGATCATGACGAACGGTCTAGCGGACCCTGTACAGGCACTCGCCGGAGCTACACCGTATTTGCGGATTTTTGGAACCGTTACAGGTGGCTGGCTCTTGACGAAACAGGCACTTGCAGCACAGGCTGAACTTGACGCCGGATCTACAGATACTGAGTACCTTGCAGCAAAGATCACAACGGCAAGATTCTTTGCCGAACAGATCTTGCCGCAGGCCGCCGGTCTCGTTCCCTCCGTGCAAGCAGGAGCCTCGGCACTCTATGAGGTAGACGGCTCCTCTTTGGCATCCATCTAGGAGGGCCATGACGCGTTGCTCGGCGAAGTCTCATGCATCGCATCGCATGCGTGACTGGCCTACGGCGGCGGTCCGACATCGACTGCGACGGCACCGAACTCGATCTTCTCGTTCAGCGCACACAGTCGTTCCCTCTTCTGAGCACTAGTGACGGATCCTTCAAAGCGGATAGAATCGTGGAACCACCCAAAATATTCACCACATAGCAACATAGCCCACCCGGTTTCAGACAAGTCGAGACCTAGATCCGGTGCGGATGTGATATATGCTGGCAGACGCTCAACGACAATCTTCCGCTGACTAAAAAACCAAGCAAGTTCACTGGGCGAGAGCGGGTGCGTACTCGAAATTCGCTCAAATCCAGGTGCAGGTGGAGTCAATGCCGCAGATCCGCCCGCCAGCACCACCGTCGCACTTTCCGACCCATCTGAGGTTCGGTACGTTCCTGCCTGTCGAAGCACAACTGGATCCCCGAGGGCAAAGGACACACTGCGCTGATCAAGAAACTCCATCAAGGCGGCGGTAGCCTGGTAGGCGAGTGGATGACTGTTTACGGCAATAAATGGCTGATCAAGATGAGTTAAGCGCGGTCCTGCGTTGGCCAGCGTCTCAATCACTGCAGGGCGAAACGATGTTGCCGATCCTGAGCCCTCATCTCGGGGCATAAGGTTCGCCAAACCGAGAAGGACGACTACCGCCAGTCCACTCCAGCGAAGTGCTGATGGCGCGTCAGGACTCGTTGCCAGTAAGCTAGGGGCGCCAACTCTCTCTTCAGACACTCTGCGACCCGCCACTATGTTCCCGATGGCATCAAGTGACACCACAGTTGCGAACAATGCAACGGGCCAGGCCCAACGCACCGATGCCATTGGAATGCCGAAGAGTCGAACGGGGAGACCCGTAGCCACGAGCATCCCTAGAAGCAATCCTAGAAGGGCGACGAGCGGTCCGATTGCCGATCTGGTGTCAGAGTGCAAGGCGAACACCTCAATCACCACCAGGCATGCCAGTGCCCCGAAAATCAACCAGACGGACGCGAGGCGACCAGGCTCAATGACCTGAGGGAACCATCCGCCTGGCATCCAATTA
>WLLG01000096.1 GCA_009700815.1 Actinomycetota bacterium | reverse complement strand
GTTCCACTAGCCCAAGGCGCAGTGCAGCCCAAGTGGCATGGCCAACGAGCAGGTCATCTGTATGGTCCAGATAGTCAGCCAAGAGCAGTTGCAGACCGGAGTTGATCGGCTGCTGAGCGTTGCCGAGAACAACCAGAGCATTCCGGCGTAGATACCGCGGCTCACGTGCGGGGATGTACCAGCGTCCGACCTGGCTGAGTAGTTCCTCGTCGCTTGCCGACAGCAGCCAGTGCAGATCAATCCAGGAGCCAGGGCCCGGCTGCGGCTCGCTCGCTGTTGCCTGTGCGGGTTCCATTGCAGGCACTGACTCTGGTGGTGGACTCTCGATGTTCCCCGCTGTATCGGCCCGGCGGCTTGGAGGGCACACCTCTTGGCATTCATCGCAGCCATAGATACGGTCCCCGAGTGCTTCACGAAACTCGCGAGGAAACTCACCTTGTGCCTGAAGAAGCCATGCCAAACAGCGTCGAGCGTCGAGGACCCCAGGGGCAATGATTGCCTGAGTGGGGCATCCGTCAATGCAGCGCGAGCAGGCACCGCAGCCGTCCTCGAGCGGTGTACCCAGGCTCGGCAATTCGGCATCAGTCAGGACTGATCCGAGCAAGAACCAGCTTCCCTCTCCGGGGAGCAGAACATTTGAGCTCTTGCCGTACCACCCAATGCCAGCCCGAACCGCTGCTGCGCGATCGACGAGCGCATTGTCATCGGCAAGAACAATCGCACGGTAACCCGCTGCGATGAGCTTGTCCGCAACTTTCTGCAATGCGAATCGAAGCTGCTCATAGCTATCGGCCGTGGCATAGCGGGCTACTCGCGCCGCTGGCGCTGATGGTGGATCGGGAACTGCGGTTTCGTAGCGAAAGGCCCCCACCAGCATGGACTTGACGCCCGGCAGCGACCGAGATGGATCAGTAGAGCGAGCCGGGTTTCTATAGGTGAATGCCATGTCTGCGTTCAGGCCTTGATCACGACGCTGTTCAAGAACCAGACGAGTCTCTACAAACGGTTCAGCATCACACACGCCAATTGCCGCAAGTCCATGTGATCGACCCAACGTAATGAGTTCGTCGCGTAGCTGGGAGCCACTGTGGGTGTTGAGACTTGTCACCCCACCATCGTGGCCCACTCGATGGCAGAACGCGTTACTTAAGGCGGATCAGGTTCGAGGTATTCGCGAGCAGCAGTTGCCGCTTGGTGGTCTACGGGGCCACGGGTGCGAGGGTCGATCCCGCTTCGCAACAGCACAAGGGCTGCAACTGCTGACAATGCCGCCAGGCTGAACCCTGCTCGATAGCCACCCATTTTTACTGAGACGCCCAGCACGGCTGCACCGATGCCCTGAGACAGGTCGAAGAAGCTACTGATAGTGCCGACCGCCGAGCCACGCTGCGAATCAGGCACTCCCGTGAGTGCCAGAGTCAGGACCGAGGGATACAGCAGGGACATGCCAATTGAGAAAATGATTGTGCCGAGATACAGACCGACCTTTGTTTCTACGAAGGCTATGACGATGAGCCCAGCGGCCGCAGCGGCTGTAGACAACGTGCCTGCTCGAAGTGGCCCGATTCGGTCGGGGATCTTTGCTCCGATAATTCGCACCAACAAGATGGTGCACCCGTACAGCAAGAACACGCTGCTCGAGTCCTCAAGGCCAACATCGCTCACGTAGAGGGGCATAAAGGCTGCGAATCCCGCTAGGCCGATCATCCCGAGAAACAGAACAAATCCTGGCGTGAGCGCAGATCGGTTGATGAGCGGTGCCGGTGCGCCACCAGAGGGTGAGGGGACCACCGTTTCGGTTGTAAACATTCCAATCACAGCTGACAGCAACGCGAAGACCAGCGCTAGCACCCAGACCCGATTGAAGTGGGTCTCGTCAAGGACGAACTCCCCCAAAGCTGGGCCAAAAGCCAAACCGCTATAGACAGCAACTGACCAGTAGCTAATCGCTTCGCCGCGACGAGACGGCGGCGCAAGGTCGGTAATCATCGTCCCAGCGCCCACAAAGAATGCGGCCTCCCCTACTCCGCCTATGAGTCGGGCGGCCAAGAGCATCTCTGGGCCTGTCACGAGAAGGTAAAGACCCACCGAGATAGCAACAACAAGTGCACCACCAACAATGAGAACTTTCCGACCCATCCGGTCGCCGATCCGACCTGCGAACGGTCGGATCAGCACGGCGCCAATAGAAAACGACCCAACAAGGATTCCAACTGCTAGCTCACTGCCACCGAGTGGGCCCGCTACGAACAGCGGCACGATCGGCAGCAACATTCCAAGCGAAAAAAAGTAGAACAGGCCGGCCACTACGACTGTCAGAAACTGCCGAGTGATCACACGCTCAGGGGGTTGAGGGGATTGAGGGGGTTTGTTCGTCAGCACGCTAGGAGCAGAACCCAACAAGTTGTTCCGGCAAAGAGAACCGTCCGTTTGCGTCGCACGGAAAACTGATCACCTGCGTAACGGCATCTGCGTTGAGACGTCCATACAGGTGAGGAAACAGCAACTCGTCCTCGGCAGGCACCCCGAGCTCCCAGCGCAACTCGGAGTTCAGCAAGCCCTGCTCAATGACCAGCAGAACCAGATCGCTACGTCCGAGATAATAATTGTTCGCAGGAATGAGCACCAGATCGGGTGTGGACAGATGCATAAAACCAACTGCGTCTTGATCCGCTGCGGTGTAGCCCTGTTTGGAGTGCTTGGACTGCTTGAAGCGTTCCACCTCGGCCTGATCGCAGATATGTAACAGCGGCGCCGGCGAAGAGGTCATGAGTTGCGTGTGAGCGCCAAGAGTTGGCCCGATGAGACCACATTGGCTCCAAGTCGACGCGCACCATCTTGAACACGGCGATCAGAACTCACCACTACCACTGGCTGGTCTGTCGGCAGGCCGGCCACCATCTCCAGGATCAGATCATCAGCCTCGACCTCGGCCTTAGAAAAATGAACCCGCACGGCGAGCGGTGCGCCTACCGCTGGTCGGCTGCCAGTCCCCTCGCCATCAAAGACCACGTGAACCAGCGCAGATGTACGCGCCTGAAGCGCAGAGAGCATGTTGAGCAGAGAACTTCTTTGCGCCGAGCCGTCAAGCTGCGGCCATGCCTCCATAGAGATGTTGTAGCCATCTGCAATGAGGATGACCTGCGGAGTGAACAGCAGTTGCTCCACCCCTTCTGGCGACCCATCAATCACTCCGCGCAAGAGGCGCAGCGGGGTTCGACGCGGTGGCCTGTGAGCCGAGCTACCAGAGTCCCCGTCACTGCTGTGCGAATCACGGCTTAGTTCGAGGATGCTGTCTGTGTGCCGATCGCCATTGCTTGACTCAAGCGCCAGTTCTGCTTGCTCCTTGAGCCGAGCTACGGCTGGGGCAACGCTTTGCGCAACAACTGCCAACTGCTCCCCGAGCAAACTCGCAGCTAGTGCAGCCTGGCGAACTGCGGCCTCAATCCGGGTGGGGTCAACTCCCTCCCATGGAGAGGTAGCAGTGGGGTGCGAACTCTTCGCTGCGGGGTCCTCCGTGGTTGGTTCGCCAGAGGGAGCCTGATCGGCAACAGCCTGCTCAGCTGCGGAACTCTGAGCGAGAGACAGCTGAGCTTCGAGCTCGGCTATTTGCTGGGCGTCCGCTTCGGCTCTGCTAGCTGCCTGACGGGACTCTTCAAGACGAACCGCAGCGCGCTTTTCTGCTTCTTTCATGGAGCGAACTGCATGTTGGCGTTCCTGTTCAAGACGCTGCACTTGCTCTTGTAGTTCTCCTTGCTCGCCTTGCACCTCGAGCGAAGTAGCGCGCTCCACAGCGAGAGCTTCAAGTGCGGCCTGCGAAGCGTCGAGCGCTTCGGCTAACTCGCCCTTGAGGCGCGCAACCATCTCTTCTGCCTGAGCTAGTCGTCGCTCGGCCGTTCGGTCGAGCAGGCCAGCAGTCTCCTCTGCCTCTTCTTCTGCTGCAGCCGCTATCAATAGGTCCAGTTCCTCGGACCAACCATCGGGTCTATGAAGAAAGAGCCAGGACCCTCGGCCAAGATCATCCTCGGACAAGCTGCCGGCAACACGCGTACGAAACTGCTCATCCGACTCGAGCACCTCGATCACTCTTCGAGAGGCGGCTGTCGGCAGACGCACAAAGTTCAGCAGTGGCCTGATAGCCGCTGGTGGCAAGGGTGCCCCCTTTTCACGGCCGGATGCATCTTTTTTGGCCTGAACAATTGCACTCTCGATAGCCCTGTTCAGCAAACGGGCGCGACTGACCTGCGAGGCCTCATCGCTGCTGCTCTCAGACTCCGGATTCGGCGCCAAGCGTCTCACCGTCTAGGGGACCCGAGGGAATCTGAACCACTGATGCTGCAGTTCCGCACCAACGGCAAACTACTGACTCGTACTCTTCGTCAAGCACAACTGTGTCTTCGATGCTGAGTTCTCCACCCACGGTGTAGTGATGAAACGAACGCGTCCGTCGCGACACCGTCACTTCAAATCGTGTCAGGTTTCCACATGCCGTACAGCGGTAACGGGGTGGTTCTGCATCTACAACTAGGTCAGAAGCGGTGTCCATACGTCGATGTTAGCGCTCGCACTAGGTCGGCAATTTTTGCCGATCAGTTGCTCTGAGACTGCGCAGCTTCCTGACTAGCGAGGACGAGCTTGTTGAGCACTTCAGCAGCACGACCATCATCAATTGCAGCAGCAGCAAGTTCGACTCCTGCGGCAAGATCCGCAGCGCAATCAGCAACCACAAGGCCTGCCCCGGCGTTGAGCACGACCATGTCTCGCAATGGTCCGGGTTCTGCAGCCAGGATTGACCGGGCCGCCGCGGCGTTTTCCTCTGGGCCACCGACACGAATCTGCTCAACCGACACGCGTGGCAATCCAACCTGTTCGGGCTCAACTACAAACCTGCGCACCTCACCCTGATACAGCTCCAGGACCTGTGTTGAGCCCGTAGTGGTGAGTTCATCCAAACCGCCCTCACCATGAAGCACCCATGCTCTGGTCAACCCGCGACGCCGAAGCACTTGTGCAATGAGTTCCATCCGCTCTGGGTCAGCAACTCCAACTACCTGACGACCAACTCGGCCGGGGTGCGAGAGGGGGCCCAGCACGTTGAACACGGTCGGTACCCCAAGTTGTGCTCGAACTGGCGCAACATGGCGCATCGACGGGTGAAACACCCGAGCAAAGGCAAACCCCACTCCGGCGGAGCGCATGCAACTGAGCACCCCATCGCCATCGAGTTCGACAGCAATACCTAACGCCTCGAGCAGGTCAGTTGATCCCGATGTCGAGGAGGCTTTGCGGTTTCCGTGCTTGCAGACCACTGCTCCGGCGGCTGCCGCCACAATCGAAGCCATCGTGGAAACATTGAAAGCCTTGCCCGCTAGGGCTGCGGACCCACCCGTTCCAACGATGTCCAGCGTGGCCTCGGGGTCATCAAGGAGCAGCGGAGATGAGACATCGAGCATGGCGCCAACTAGCGCTGCAACCTCTTCTACGGTTTCGCCCTTTATGCGAAGCGCCACAATGAATGCCGCAATTTGAGCATCCGTTGCTGTTCCTTCAAGCATGCGTTCAAGCGCAGCAGAAGCCACCTCGGGTTCAAGGTCAGTTCCTGCGATGAGTTCGGCGATAACGCCTGGCCAAGCACCTGCTGCTGAGAACGCGCCCATATTGTCAGTTTCCCCTTGCCATACCATCCGATTGAGCCGGACGTCTGATTGAGCACCGCCGCCCTACTGAGCAGCTAATCGAGCTAACCGGCTACAACTCCAGAAGAAAGCGAAGCTATCTCGTCTTCTAAGGGAAGACCCATCGTTCTTGCCCTGCGACGCCGGCGAATGATGCGTTGACGCTCCCGTTCCGTGGCTCCACCCCACACACCGTTGTGCTCACGGTGAGAGATGGCGTGCTCAAGGCAATCAGCTTGCACAGGGCACTCAGAACAGACTGATTTAGCGGGTCCAGCCTCTTCGTCAGTAACGGGATAAAAAATAATGGGATCGATGCCCCTGCAGGCCGATCGATCTACCCATTTCAGGTCCATGGAGGTGATTCTGCCCCTGTCGCCGCCTGTTGTCCAAGTGAGTAACAAAATTCGCCCGATCTCCTGTCCCTGATAGGTCACGGGCCGCCTCCCCCTCTACACTCCAGACGTGAGTACTCGCCCCTTTATTCGTGCTGCTTCTCTCGAGGCGCTGCGTTCAGAAACCTTCGACCTTGTCGTCATCGGAGGTGGAGTCACCGGCGCCGGCGTCGTGCTTGATGCCGCCTCCCGAGGACTACGGGCTGCACTGATCGAACGTGACGACTTTGCCTCAGGTACATCATCAAAGTCATCGAAGCTCATCCATGGCGGCTTGCGCTACCTGCAACAGGGCGAAATTGGTCTGGTCTACGAAGCCCTCGCTGAACGTCAACGGCTGCTACAAAACGCCCCACACCTCGTCAAACCACTTCCATTTCTGATTCCAATGTTCGGAAAGAACGGAATCATCCCGGCCAAGATTGCTCGCCTACTCGGTGGGGCAATGTGGGGATATGACCTGACCGGCGGGCTGCGCATTGGAAAGAAGCATCAACGACTCGATAAGGCCGAAGCATTGGCCCTGATGCCCACGCTTCCGCAAGAACGACTTGTGTCCGCATACCTCTATTTCGATGCTGCTGCAGACGACGCTCGCCTTGTGGTTGCGCTGCTGCGAACCGCTGCCCTTGAACACGGTGCAGTCATTGCAAACCAGGTGTCTGCAACGGGCGTAGCCAAAGACGTGGGCGGACGCGTCACCGGTGTCAGCGTCATGGCAGATGGCGAGGAGTTCACCATCCAGACCCGCTCGGTGGTCAACGCTGCGGGCGTATGGTCAGACGATGTTCGCTCACAGGACGAAGGGAAACACCCCGATTCGATTCGGCCCGCCAAAGGAATCCACATCACTGTTCCTTGGGAGCTTGTTCGAAATCAGGTTGCTGCAGTCATCCCCGTCCCCAACGACCGACGGTCCGTCTTTATCGTTCCCTATGGGGACCTCACCTATGTGGGCACCACCGACACCGATTACGACGGCCCGATTGACGATCCACAATGCACCTCAGAAGACATTGACTATTTGCTGAGTGCTCTGAACGGTTCGTGCACCACCACCATCACGCGAGATGCAGTCGTGGGTACCTGGGCAGGGCTTCGCCCACTCGTGAAGGCGGCGGCTAGCGGTCGAACTGCCGATCTGTCTCGTAAGCACAACATTGCGCGTTCCGTGTCGGGCATGGTCACCATTACCGGTGGCAAACTCACCACCTACCGAGAGATGGCAGCAGACACCGTGGACGAGGTCATTGCGCACGTGCTGCCCCGCAACGGCGGATCAGAAGGCATCGGCCGCAGCTGCACCAAGAAGCTCCGGCTGCGCGGTGCCGCCGGATACGACACCCTTGCTTCGGCACGGTCGGTCTACCCCGACGTGAGCCCAGAGCTACAGGTGCATCTCAGCGATCGGTACGGCGGAGAAGCCCGGGTGATGATGGCTGCGATTCAGCAGGATCCAACGCTTGCAGAAACCATTGTGGCCGGCTTGCCCTACACCAAGGCAGAGGTTCAATTTGCGGTGCGGCACGAGATGGCAAACTCGTTAGACGATGTGCTGTCC
>WLLG01000095.1 GCA_009700815.1 Actinomycetota bacterium | reverse complement strand
GATAGCGCTGTCTGCCTAGCCTTGTGGATCACCGTAGGTATCTTGGCGGGACCGTTCTACTCCCTGTTCGTCATCGCAATTCCCGTGATGCTGACTAACGCTCTGGTCATGGGCTACATCGCCACCAACCACTTCATGCGCCCGATGACCAAGTCTAATGACCCCATCGAGAACTCGATGAGTGTGACCACACTGCCCATCATTGATCGCTTGCACTTCAACTTCAGCCACCATGTTGAGCATCACCTGTTCCCCAATATGAGCGCAAAGCATGCGCCTCGCCTGCGGACCTGGCTTGAAGAGAACGAGAACGATCGTTACGTAACACCTAACCATGCATTTGCTATTGCATACCTGTATCGCACGCCTCGCGTGTACCTAGATGCAACAACCTTGTGCGACCCAGAGGACCCCAAAGGCCCCTACCAAGCCGACACTCGCGAGCTCGCTGAGATTCTTCACTAACAACTAGCTTGCCAACGTGGATCTCAATATTTACCTCATCATTGGCGGAATCATCGGCTTTGTTCTTGCATTCGTCCTAGCAACGAAACAACGCAACGACAAAAAGGCGAAGAACGAGCAGCAGTCCGACAAGGCTTAACAGAGACGCTTTCATCGTCTCCAGGGTTAGTTTCCGCTGCGAAAACTAACGGGGGTCAAAGCTCAGGTGTTGTGTCACATCACCCCAGGCTTGAGGCATCATGACGCGGGCTGTGAATCTCAACGACCCATCGATTCGCCTCAGTGTGTCCACATACCTACCAACGACCACAGGCTGGAGTGGCAAGGAATCGGTGGCTTGAAACACCGTAAAGCGAGACCGCATCTGCCACTCATCAGGGCCAGCGGACTCGACAATCACGTTCGTAATGACATGAGCGGTAAGCGGCGTTCCATCAGCGTGCCTCAGGGTCATGGCCGAGTACAGAGCGAGCATTTCTGCCTTGCCTTTAGCAATGCGATTGCCAGACTCGTCGAGCAGCTCGGCATCAGCTAGCAACTCGGCCAACCCTTTAAAGTCACCCGCGTCGATGAACTCGGCATATCGAGCCAAAAGTTCTGCAGCTTCCGCTTTGTCCTCTGCGGAGACTCGGCTTTGGCCGATTGTCCTTGGGGTGCTGTCATGCTCGGAGGATGGCAGTGGCGAATTCGTCATCTCCCTATGCCAGCAGGTTTCGGATGCAACTTGCAGGATCATCCGCTTTGCCCTGCCAGAACTAGGGTGATCCGCAACTCGCTGACCATGGGAGAAGCAACGTAATGGCACATAACCCGATTGGCCCGCTCGGAGCAGCAGATGAGGGCTTCACCCATCAGGTTGCCGACACCTTTGCAGTAGTGGGCACTAGCGATCCGGCCTGGACCGAGAAGGTCTGTGCAATGGCGATGGCCCGCGATGGGAGCCTACAAATTGGATTCGGACTTGGCCGCTACCCAAATAGGAATGTGTTGGACGCCTACGCCGCCGTCAGCCAAGGCACCCAGCAGACAACTGTTCGCAGTAGCCGAAGCTTGTCTTCGGACCCGGAGTCAACTTCTGTTGGTCCCATTCACTATCAGGTCCTCGAGCCGCTGCAGCAGGTGCGATTTAGCCTCGAGGCAAACGAGGTGCAGCCCATCTCATTCGAGATCACCTTTGATGGGATCGTGCCGCCGCAGCTTGAGGAGCGCACGCACATGCGTGACCAGTACCGAGTCTCTGCTGACCTCGTGCGCTATCACCAAACCGGAGTAGCAAGTGGATGGGTTCAACTCGACGGGCAACGCACCGAAGTCAATCCCGACTCATGGGTCTGCACTCGTGACCACTCCTGGGGAGTCCGATATGACGTAGGCCCACCAACGGTAGACCGCGCAGATTCGACTGCCTTTCCAGCGGGCGTGGGGTTCATGATGATCTGGTGTCCGGCACTCATGGAACGGCCCGATGGGTCTCGCTATGCGTTGCACCTTCATTTCACCTTGATACAGATGCCGGGATTTGCTCAAAAGACTGTGACTGCTGGGGTTGAGCATGTCGATGGCAGCGTGGACCCAATCGTGGATCTTCAGCCCGACCTGCAGTTTGATCCGCAGAACCGCCGACTGCTCGGAGGCACCGTCATGGGCACCATGCAAGATGGCAGTCAGCGGCCTATTCAGATCGAGGTCCTTGGCGACACTGGGGTGCAGCTCGGCGCCGGGTTGTACTTTGGTTTAGACGGCCACCATCACGGCGAGTGGCGAGGTGAGTTCCACCTAGATGGGGAACGCTTCGAGGACTGCAGCGACCCACAGACAGCCCGGCGTTTGCATCAGATTCGCGACACAGCAGTTCGGGTGATTGACCCAGTGGGTGGCGGGGTTGGTTGGGGAAACTGCCAGCCAATAGCTGCCGGCCCTTGGCCTGAACTTGGCCTTGCTGACGACCCCTGGATGTAGGACGCTCGCAGTGCTGGTACCCGAGCGTTGACATCGGTTTAGCCGTGGGTTGAAATACCGCCATCAACTGCAATAATCGAACCGGTTACGTAGCTCCCCGCACGTGACGACAGATACAGCACAGTTCCTGCAACGTCTTCGGGGGTGCCGATCCTGGCGAGCGGAACTCCCGAGGACACCATGTCTTCGCCGCCTTCAGCGTCAAGAATAAAGGCCATCATCTTTGAGGGGAACGGGCCGGGAGCAATCGCATTCACGGTTATGTGTGAGCTTGCTAGGCGGTGCGCGAGTTGGCGAGTCAGCATGTGGACTGCAGCCTTACTAGCCGAATAGGCGTAATTCTCGGTTTCGGGAACACGAATGCCGTCAACAGAACCGATGTTGATCACGCGGGCAGGGTCATCGCTGCGTGCAGATTTCTTGAGCAGTGGCATGAGTTCGGTAGTCAAAGAGAACACGGCCTTGAGGTTGGTGGCTAGAACCTTGTCCCATGCCTCGTCTGGGTATTCGAGCAGTGGCGCACCCCAAGTTGCCCCTGCATTGTTCACCAAAATATCAACCTGATCCTCACGAGCTTTGACTGCCTGAGCCAGATCCTGCACGCCTTCAACCGTTGACAGGTCAGCAGGCAAGGCCACACAGAACCCAAGTGCCGATAACTCCTCGGCAACTTGTTCGCAGACCTGGGCTTTACGAGACGAGATGTAGACCTTGGCCCCTGAGCGCACAAGACCCTCGGCGATCATGCGGCCGATACCGCGTGACCCGCCCGTCACCACGGCAACTTTGTCTTTCACCGAGAACAGATTCTCAATATCCATCCGCAAACCCTAGCCACCAACAAGCTCTAGCCCTATCAACAAGCCCCCGCTATAGGGGGTCACCCGCATTACGAAACGGGTTGATCACGACTATCTCGTTCAGATCAGCGCTCAGGTAGCGGTGTGAGCGAACCGGCCTTTGAGGCGTGACCACAGACTCGGGTGCTTTGGTTCGGGATTCTCTTCCGGAACAGCGGCGTCACTACCTCGGAGGTACATTGCCACAGCTTTGATTGCGCCAAAGGTTGGAACAGCAAACAGCGCTCCAACTATTCCGCCGACCGAGAACCCACCAATTGCGGCCAGCATGGTCACAGGTGGAGACAAGCTGACGGCTTTGCCTACCACGAGCGGAACCAGCACGTGATTGGTAAAGAGCATAAAGACTAAGAAGGCGACAGTCATGAAAATCGCAGGGCCCACGCCGGCCGTCAGGCTGACGGCAAATACCAAGCTAAATCCAAGAAGACCACCAATTTGCGGGATCAGAGAGGTGAGCGCTGACCACACACCAAGGAGCGGACTCAGTGGCACTCCTGCAATGAGCGCAGCACTTGCAGTCCAGATTCCGTTCAAGACAGCGACTAGCAAGCTACCGGCGAAATACTTAGCGAGTACTTGGTAGACCACTCGGCCTATCCCATCGGCGGATTCTCGGTGACCAGCTGGAAGCGCTGAGCGAATGCTCGCCACTAGGCGAGGGCCCTCAAGCATGATTCCAGCCATCAAAAAGAGCGCGAGCACAACAGCCCCAAGGCCAAACGATGCCGACTTGAGGAGTCCACCGACTTGCAGTCCACTGCCCTGACCTGATCTTGCTGAGAAAGAGTCGAGTGCCTGAGTCACCTTGCCTGGCAAATCTGCAGACTGAATAGATTTGCCAACCACAGGTAAGTCGCCAAGTGAGGCCACGGTCTTTGGCAGTTGCCGCTGCAAGTTCGAGGACTCTTGGACAAGTTGAGGCCCAGCGATGGCTACGAATCCCAAAACAAGTATCAACCCAAAGAACAGCACTACTACAACCGAAGGTGCCCGACCCAGCTTGGCTCGATTCTGTACGGCATGTACCAGCGGATCGAGCGCCATTGCTACGAATAAGGTCACCACGATCAGGGTCACAGCCCCAGATGCGGCACGCACGGTGCTCCAAATGACCACGAGCGCAGTCAGTGAGAGCAGCAAAGCAAAGACACTCTGATCCGCTATGTCGACCGTAAGCCGAGGTGGTTTCTGATCCCGCGAGTCGACCACAGGCTGAGGGTCACGCTCGCTAGACATGCAGCAACCTTAGAATCTGGACTTCAGCAAGTGTGGGAACCCTGCACCCTTAAAAACCTGCACACTCAGAATTCCGCTCTAACAGCGAGCAGTTCAATGACACACACCTCTTTGCACATCTCTCCAAGATCCATTCTGCGATCTGTTGCGATCGTTGGCGCCTATCTGCTTGTCATTACCGTGGCAATGCGTGCCGCTACCACTCTGGTGTGGTTTCTAGAGGCTTGTGTGTTTGCGGCTCTGAGTTGGCCGGTCGTACAAAAACTGCACCGGCATATGTCCAATACTGCAGCCATCTTGCTCATCACAGCGCTGCTAGCCCTGTCCGTTTCTGCGATCGCAGCCCTCGGCCTGACTGAGCTTCAGGGAGAATCCGCCAAATTTCAAAGAAACGTTCCCGCTGCCGTCAGAAATCTAGAAGGGACCGAGGGTTTGGGAAGTCTGATTAAGAAACTTCAGATCGCCGATGACATCGAGAGGTTCGCCGATCAGATCACCAATCAGGTTCGCTTTCGTAATGCGGACCTTCGCGGCATCGCATCGAGAGTGGGCGAAGGAGCGTCAGCGGTCTTTGTGGTCTGGATCCTGACGGTGATGATCATTTTTACTGGCCCCTCGATGGTCAATGGGGCAATTGAGTTGGCACCCGAGACCAAACGAGAACCCATTCGATGGGTACTCAAACTGGCCTACTCCACGAGCACGAAGTACATGGGATTCATGGCGCTGCAGAGTCTGGCGGTGCTCCTGATTACCTTTAGTGTCAGCACCTGGCTGGGCATCGACCTGCCTGGACTACTCGCCGTCACAGCCGCACTTCTAGCGTTTGTCCCCTATGTGGGCATCTTTGCTGGGGCGCTTCCACTAGCACTCCTAGCGCTACTGAATGGCCCCGAACAAGCCCTAGCAGTCCTAGTTGGCGCCTTCATTTTGCAGATACTTGATGCGTATTTAGTGCAACGAAAAGTCGATGTTGCTACTGTGCCTGTGGGGATTTTTCCCACCATGCTTGCTGCCATGATCGGCTTTAGCTTGCGAGGTCCGGGCGGGTTACTCGTAGGCGTTGCACTAGCGACTATGGCCATGGCGGTGTTGAGCGATACAGGCGCAATGCGAACCATTCGAAGCCTCGACGATTCCGACCTTGTAACCAACCCCGTCGATCCCGTTGCTCCTGAATCGGCAGATTCGGCAAACTCGGCGGCTATGAGTCCCGGCGAAATCTCTTGAGCAGTGGCATTTAGGCCTGAGCATTGCGAGAATGAACCCATGGGCAGCAGAGTGGCGTTGTGAGGTGACTCAGAACCAGAGCGGAGACTCCCTCGATACGGGCGCTGCATCCAATCAGGGCAGTGGCAACGAACTAACTTCAATGGAGGCCGTGCTGGATCGCCCAATCGAACTCACGCTAGGTCACGAAGACCCCTGCATCACCGCCTTTATCAGCGGTGACGACCGGGCACTCAAGGAAATCTATGAGCGCCATAGTTCGTTGGTTTTTTCCTTCTGCACTCGCTCATTAGGAGCAGTTCGGGCAGCAGATGCAACCCAAGAAGTATTTCTGGCAGCTTGGAGATCCCGAGACCGGTACCGGCCCGAGTCGGGCAGTCTCCCGGCATGGATTATGGGTATCGCAAGATTCAAAGTGATCGATATTCTCCGCTCCGACGGACGCACGCCAATCAGTGTTGACATGACTGGTTCCGGCGAATCCCGTGACGAGGACGGCCTTGGCGGCAACCCAAGCGAGAACGCTGCAATCTCACTAACTGGCGAGCGAATGCTGCTAGCAGAGGCGATCAAACAATTACCTGATCGGGCACAAGAGATGGTACGACTCAAGTTCTTTGAAGACCTGACTCAGGCGCAAATTGCCGAGAGATGCGACCTGCCTCTCGGAACAGTGAAAAGCGATATCCGGCGCAGCCTTGTACGACTCCGCCTCCACCTAGAGGGGTACCAAGATGCCTGAGGAGTTCACAGACCCGCCGGATTCAGACTCAGAAGAATTTGCGCACCTCCTCTTGCTCGGCGCCGGCCTGAGCGAGTCTGACTTTGAGTTGGTGACTCCCCCAGCAGACCTGTGGGACCGCATCGCAGCAGGAGTCTCGCTAGCCGAACCAACAGTGCTAGCCGAACCAACAGTGCTGACTCAACCAACAGTGCTCGCCGACCGTCGCGACAGTGGTGGGCGCGGTGGCATGCGAATCAACAGCAGTCGCCACATCATTGTTGCCGCCGCTGCTGCCGTGCTGATTCTGGTTGTGGGAGCCGTGGGAATCAGGCTTGTGGACTCTTCGAGAACAAGCACCGAACTAGTAGCGAGCACAACCTTGGATGTCCTCGAAGGCCCTGCCACTGCTCAAGCCAAATTACTTCGTTCGGGCAACACTGAACGCCTTGTCGTGACCACCGAGAACATGCCCGCTGCACCCGCTGGCTCTCACTACGAGCTCTGGCTCGTCGACCCAAAGGTAACCAGTCCGCAGTCACTGGGGCCCATGACGGGCAGCACCGAGGTTCTAATTCCTGACTCAATCGATCCCGCTATCTACCCAGTGGTCGATATCTCGTTGCAACAAAACGGAACACATGACCATTCCGGACATAGCTTGCTGCGCGGCACCTTGCAGTAGGGGCAGCCGCCAGACAGCAAAGCGATTGAAGCTTCACCCTGACAGTTTCACGCTTGACCGCTAGCGTCGCATGCGTGGTCGATGATGCCGAACAAGCTCTGCGCAACAAGATCAAGCTGCGTCTCCTCCTCGCCGGGGCAGATGTGGAGTCAGTTGACCAGCTGAGTTTTGTGGAATCCGAACAGGCCCCAGCAGCGGCGGTTTCGCTCCTGCGTAAGAGCCTGTTTTGGAGTAGCGATGAACTCATCACCATTGACGAACTAGCGCAACGAAGCGGCCTTGACGTGGAACTCTGCCGAAGGGCACGCATGCTGATGGGTCTGCCCGACCCTGGCGAGGCTGCGCTGTGCCGGGTGGAAGAAGCAGAGGCCTTTGGGGGATTCGCTCTTGGCATGGAGCTCTTTGGGGTGGAGCCAGTGCTGCAGTTTGCGCGAGTCATTGGCTCCGCTCTGGCTTCTGTGGCTGAAGCCTCGCTGAGTGTCTTTGGCCGCTCCCTGACAGAACGGGCCGAT
>WLLG01000094.1 GCA_009700815.1 Actinomycetota bacterium | reverse complement strand
CGAATCATCTCTTCGGCAACATACTGAGAAAGTGGTGCTGATCGCTCATGACGACTCAGCATGGGCAGTAGCGAGCTGCTAGCAGCGGCATTCCCCGCAACATGGATTTGTGCAGTGCCTTCAGTGGACCCAAGTGCGTAGTTGTGCACGTTCCATAGAGCATCTGTTGCTGCCGCTTCGACAGCCGCAGCGTACGGCGCCGCCACTGGTTCAAAGGATTCGATCCTGCCGCTGTACCCATGGCTACGAAGCGCGAGTGCGTACTGGCCTGCGTTTGCTCCAACGTCAATCACTAAGTTCGTTTCAAGGCGGTTGATCAGATCTACCAGGCCACCAAGTGGGTCCGGCTTTTTGCGCGTAATGGCGATGCCAAGGCGACTCGAGGTTGCGTCCAGCAGTTTCTTGATCGCAGTATTCACCCGGCGGCCATTCTGTACTCCCTGGTCATCGTGGCGATGAGATTGCTCACCTTACCTGACTGCTCGCTCGGTCAGTTTCTTGAACGTCACCAGTAATTCAGCTGCCTTTTCGGGCCATGCCATGTGCTCAGCAGTATTCCGGGCGCAGGCGTAGAGCTCGCTCCACTCTTGGTCCGGTAGGAAGTTGAAGTGCTTGGTGAGATCCCCGATGGGCAAGTCTGTTACTACCCGCAGATTGGTGGGCCTGAATCCATCACGCTCATGAATCCGTCAGGTGTGCCGGGTGCCCATCGCCGAAATGGGGTTGCGGGCCCGTCTCGTTGACTACCGACAATTCAGGCCCTCATTGGACTATGCATGATGACTACGTGTCCAGGACTTCCTGTTCAGGTTTTGCTTGACTAACGGTGATTTTGGGGTGGTCGACTTCGGGCCGAGTAAGCACGTAATAGACGGACGTGGGTCGGATTTTCTCCCACCAGTGTTTGGCGTGGTAGCGGTCCAAGGGGCGAACGGCATTGGCAACTGCCCGATCGACTCGGACCAGCGAGGGAGAATTGAACGGAACCTGCTTGAGTAGTCGGCCCGCGCGCGATGTGAGCGAGAACACGCAGAGGCTTCGATATCGAACATTGAAACCGGTGGTGGCAACCAGATTGTCCATGAGTCGTAATGGGATTCCGCGTTCGCGGAGCGTCAGTCCGGCTCGAGCCCGGCGCCAGTCGCCAAGTGAAACTATTGGCTCCCGCAGCACAAGGGTCCCGCCGGGAAGGAGGACCCGGTACATTTCCGACAATAGAAAAGTCACGTTGGGAACGTGGTGTAGGACCCCGAGACACGTGATCAGGTCGAATGTGCCGTCGCCAAACATGATCTCGCCAGACTGCGTTGGCCGGAGCCGGTTAACGTTGGCGCGTGAGTCGAGAGGGCCATTAACCATCACCTCGGAAGGGTCGAGGATTGTCACAATCGACGACTCGCCAACAAACGGGAGCAACTCGTGGCCATATGCTGAGCCCACTCCTAGCACTCGAGAGAACTGTTGATCCGGAAGGTTTCGCAGGGCGTGCAGTTCATTCAATGCGTAGTACGAATAGCCAGCATTCTCGCCTCCGGGTGAAGCCGCTAGACCCGAGTACCCCTCTGCCTCGTCTGCGAACCAAGCGGCGATTTCTTCCGGACCAAAGTCATCTCCGTAGAGATGGGTACCGCTGAGGTACCTTTGCGCAAACTCGTCTGGTTCAACTGCCATCTGCGCACCGTTTCCTTGCCGTACTTGCTTGCCACCACAAGGCTAACAGGAGTGGATTAGCCATCCCTGCGGCCTTCGAGCTGACGGAGTCACGACAGAACAACATCAATTCAATTCCTACAGGTTTGGACGTAGCGAAGAGGATTTCGCCTTCGGGGCCAATCTCGTTACTAGAGCGCCTGGCGAGATCCCCGATGGGCGAGTCTCTGCCAGTCACGCGCACACTGGTGTACCGACTGAGTGGGCGGGTAACGGTGTTCGTGCAATTTGAGCGCTGCTAGGCCGGGTATGGTTCCCCATTCAGACAGGCCAGCACTCCTGCACCAAAACGCTGGCACATGTTCTCGATCGTCGCGGTCTGAGCTAGTTCAAGCGCAGCCTCTGACATAGCAGCAAGTCGCTGCGGGTCACCGAGCAACTCGGCAATGGCATCGCCCATCACCATTGCGTTGTTGGTGCAGATCAGTCCGTTCACGCCATCGGTGAGGTAGTCGATCTCAACGCTGTGTTCCGGTCGGTCCGTGGTGACCAGCGGCAGGCCGAGGGCCGCCGCATCAATGACCACCAGTCCCACCCAGCCGGGGATCACCATGACAGAAGCGGTCGAGGCAATGGCAGCCAGATCCGCACCGAATTTGGCTCCGACCAGACTCATCCATGGGCGGGAGCGAGCCAATGATTCAAGTACCGAACGCTCGGGGCCTTCGCCAGCCACTACGAGTTGAAAGCCGGATACCTCGCGACGAACCTGATCGCCAATCTCCGCAAGCATGGCGATGGATTTTTCGGGGACGAGTGACCCCACAAAGAGACCGACGGGCCCATCGCCCAGTCCGAGTTCCGAGCGAACTTCTGCTGTCTCCTCTGCGGACACCGCGTCGCGAAGCCTGCGCAGTTGGGTGGTGTCGATGGCATTGAACACATCGGTGACGCGTTCCCGAGGAAATCCCATGTGCACCACATCATCAACTACGCCAGAGGTGTAACCGAAGAACCAGTCGCTCTGGCTCAGAATTTTGTTCTTCCACCATTCACCAATTCGGGATCGGCGAGCATCGTTGCGGTTTCTTCCGTGCCCCCAGAAGGCCACCTTCGGTCCACCAATGCGCCGCCAAATGAGCAATGCATTATTGGTCACCAACTTGCTTGCCTGCTCGACAATCACTAGGTCGGCATCGGCCACTTTCTTCAGTACCGATTGTGTGATCAATTCGCGTTTCCCCACCGCAAGGCGCCGGTAGGTGATGGGAATCGCCCATGGCAGTTCACCGCCATCACCGCGAAGCTCGCCTTCTCGACTGCCGCCTTCTAGTACTTCCAACTGGATTCCCTGATCCCGCAAGAGGCTCCTTAAGCCGTCAAAAAATGGAACTCGGTACTGAGGTACCCGTTGGGAGACTATTACGACTCGCCGCAACTTCGATGAGGATCCTTTTGTTCTGGCCACAGAGGAATATGCGGAGAGCAATTTTGCGGTAGTGACCTTGCTCGTGAAGTCACTCAGGAAGCGATGTCTCCCTGCAGCACCCCGGTAAGCAGCCTCCTTAGGATCCGAGAGGGCTTCGCCCATGGCGTGGGCAAGCGATGCGGCTTTCGCGTCCACGGACCATCCAACCGAGTCGTCGACCAACGAGCGCACGGCTCCAGATCGGGTGGCGATGACCGGGCGACCTGCTGCGAGCGCTTCAATCACAACTACGCTGAGCGCCTCCTTAGAGATGGAGGGAACCACCACCGCCGAAGCGGCCTGCATTTCTGCGAAAACGACTGAGTGTTCCAGAGTTCCGAGGAGGCTGACCCTTTGCAACTGAGCCGCCCGTTCGGCAACTGCTGAGCGCTCATCTCCGTCCCCCACAATCCTGAGCATCGCTTTCGGATGCTGCGCCGCAACCAGTTGCCAAGCGTCTAGGAGCAGATGGATGCCCTTTGTTGTATCGAGACGTCCCACGTACAAAAGAACGTTGCGGGGTGCGGCCAAGGCGACCTGTGCACTGAACGGGTCATCGACACCGTTAGGTACAACGGTGAGACGCTCATCATGGACTCCTGAGAGTCGCATTTCTGCAGCGAGTTCTTCGCTGACCGGTAGGAAGCGATCTACAAGATCCCAGGTGGATCGGTGGGCTGCGAGGGAGCCTGCCATCACCAGACTCTGCACCTTTGAGTCCCGGTAGCAGGCATGGCGGACCGCAGGGAACGCGAATCTATGCCCGGCACAGTCGCTGCAATCTGAGCCATCTCGGAATGCAAGTCCGTTGGCACAGAAAAATCGGCGATTGTGGACTGTCTGCACAATCGGTACGCAGGCCTCGCGAGCAACTCTGATGACCCACGGGGAAATTAGTGGATATGGGTTGTGTAGGTGTAAGAGGTCAGGTTGCTCGGCGTGCATCAACGAGCGAAGCGCGTGGCTGTCCTCGCGCGAATAGATAGGCCGCGCAGCTAGCGTCAGTCGATCGCCAACAGCGAACGTATCGATCTCATCACTGGACCTGAAGTAGGTCACCACTTCCACACCCGCAGCAAGGAGCTGGCGAATTTGATTGTCGACAGCAGCGTTCTCGCCTGATGGCTGAGCGGACCGGTAGCGGTTGTGGACGACGAGGACCTTCATCTCTAGCCGATCCCGGAGGGGCGCCGATGTGGCAGCAGCACCTGGAGGTAGGGGGCGAAAGCAGGGATCACCCATGTTGGCCCGCCGTGCTGTCGCTGAAAGTGGATCCACTGTCGGGGCGGCAAACCTTTGGGGGACATCATCAGGGCCCAGCGAGCGCGTAACGAGAGGGTGGGATCCCTGAACGACTCGCTCAGCTTGTTCTGCGCACAGTCGCCAAGAAACTCCGGAGACACCCGGACCGTTACCCCGTGACGGCGAGTGGCGCGAAGCCCATAGTCAAAATCGGCCATGCCGTGACGAAACACCGGGTCGAAACCCCCGACCCGTTCGTAGACGCCTCGAGGTACCAGAACCAGATTGCCGTTCATGGTGTCGCCTGATGTCCAGTGCTCGGTGTTGCTGGGCTCAATCGGGGTGAACACGGTTCGTCGCCATGAGCGCTGCGCTCGCACCGCCGAGTAGGAACAGGCGCCCGTCGACGGATCTCGCATGGCAGCGACGGCGATGGTGTGACCCTCTGGGTCGGGGCTGAGCGTCAACAGTGAGTGAAGCGCTGACTCGCGCAGAACCACATCGTCGTTGAGCCAGAGCACATAGTCGGGTTGCGACTCGTACGCACGGGCTAGCCCCAAACGCATTGCCCCAGCCCAGTACAGGCTGCCATCGCCGAGGATCTGCTGAGCCTCCGGGATCAGACTAAGGACTGCCTCCGCGGTACCATCGGGCGACGCATCGTCAACGTGAATGACGCGGAGGCGGCAGCTGTCCGCATCTGCAGAATCAAGCAGCGACTCTAAACAACGCAGGGTTGTGGACCTACGGTTATGGGTGGCGAGCACCACTGCAACTGTTGGCAGAAAACCGCAACCCTCACGGCTATCCACTCGGATGCGCCTCTACGACACTGTGTTCCTCGGCACCACTGGCTTGATTCGCAACGGCGGCCTGAGTTCCGAGGGTGGCTCCGAGGAGCCCGAAGAGAACTCCTTGTTCCGGCCCTAGCTGATAACTGATCGTAAAGGTCATGGCGGCGACGGTGACTGCTAGGAGTGGGCTGGGGACTCTGAGATTCAAGTCCTGACGCCAAGTTTTGGTAAGGGGTACCACCGTGACGAGTGCAAACAAGATCAGAGCGATAATTCCGCCAGCAAGAAGTTCCGTGATCCACTGACTGTGAGCCGAGACCGTGATGGATTGCCCAGCCACTCGGCGTGCGGCCCCTTTTCCAGCGGGATTGCCAAGTGCTAAATTTAGTCCTAGGCCATGAATCTGCTGCGACACCAAGAAGCCCCAGCCTTCAACACGCCAGAGGAACGTGCCATCTTGTGAGAGGGTCTTTTGGAGGGCTATTCCAGCTTGAGTTGAGGAAAGTGCTGTCATGAAAGCGAGGAGTAGTGCGACCAACGTCCCAACAGCTACAGAAACTCTTTGCTTCATGCGACCACTCGGCGCGAGCACGCTCCACAGAGCAAACATAGCGAGGACGGTAGCGATCCAGACTGTGCGCTGTTGAGATATCAAGACGATGAGTCCAAAGTAGGCAGCAAGCCAATTAGATTTTCCTTGACGACCTCGGGCCAAGAGGAAAAAGATTGCCTGAGAAACAAACAAGGCCTGAGACGCGTTGAGGGGACGGTCCCTACTCGCAACCGTCGAGTTCAGACCGTATCGGAGAACGAACAAGATTGCGATAGCGCTCATGCAAATTCCGATTGCTACCCAGGTTCGTCGCAGAAACAACTCCACCCGAGCAAGCGGTATTTGCTGGGCCGCAAAGAACAGTCCTGCGCAAAGAAGTTGGAGCTCGTTCCGGTAGGACTGCACAACGGCCTGCACGCCAAATGCGCCCAAGCCACGAAGCAGTGCAAGAGCGGCAAGTAACAGCAAGCCCGCCCAGCCGAAAGCAGGTCGCCTCAGGGGTCGGCCAGCCAGGAGTTGGATTCCAAGCGCTACCAGTAGAGCGGCTGCCGCTGCATCGCCGATGTAAACGGCGAATCCCGCAAATGAGGACAGCGCCCGCGTAAATCCAGAAACCGTCGCAGCCGCCCCGAGCGCTACCAGTGGAATTCCCCATTCCGGCCGGTCCACGAGTAGACCCGCAAGGGTCAGGAACACAACAAGTCCAGTGATCAGTACGAGTAGAGCGCCGAAATCCATCAAGTCGATCTTAGTGGCAGGCGCAGTTCCAGCTTTGTTGCCGAGCAGTTGCTCAGCCTGACCGCACGCCTAGCTGATGGATGAGTTGAACGAAGGCATCGGTGGCCACTTCGAGCTTGAGTTCAGATCTTGAGTAGGCAAGGCCGAGTTCGGTCAGAGCGCCAAACAAGGCTCGTGCAAGGCCATCGGAGGCGGCCACTGCCAAGTTCCCTTCGGATTCAAGAATGGCCAAAGCCAGTTCCATGTTGCCAAGACCAATGGAGCGGTCAATCTCGTACCATCGTTGCAGGCCGACCACTGCTGGCCCGTCCTCTACAACTATCTGTCGGTACTCGGACTTACCCATGAATTTGATGCAGGCTCGGGCGCCATCCTCCAGCGCAGATCGGGTATCGGGGGCTTTGCCCGCTGCGGCAGTAACCGCGGCATCAAGCTCCTCCGACAATTCGATCAGCACTGCCTCGAACAGCCCAG
Source organism: Actinomycetota bacterium (assembly GCA_009700815.1). Taxonomy (GTDB): domain Bacteria; phylum Actinomycetota; class Acidimicrobiia; order Acidimicrobiales; family Microtrichaceae; genus IMCC26207. The sequence goes on along the minus strand of WLLG01000094.1, from coordinate 787 downwards.
CTTTGCTAACAAAGTGGTGATAGACGGCACCCCGAGTGACTCCACAGCGTTCGGCCACGTCTGCTGGTTGGGTGCCGGCATACCCGTCACGAGCGAAGGAGGACCTTGCCTCTGAAAGGATCTCAAGCCGAGTGATTTCGGCATCTGCAGCGGTTCTACGCATAGTCCAGTCTAACTCAGTTTACATGCAAATTGTATTTATAATTCGAAAGATAGGCGGCGATGCAATCATCGTTGAATCCAGATGGCAAGCACATTTGCAGAGCTGCCGGAGCGTGAAGTCTCTGGAGTTGGTAGTTCGCGCTGTGATCCGTCATCAAGAATTTCTGAGAGCACGTTCCGAAGCGTACTCACAGGTGTGACGAATCAGCAGTTTTACCCGTTGCAACTAGTTCAGCCCCGCTGTTCACTGAGTGAGGAGTACCAATCAGCCGGGCATCTTCTCGGCAGACAGTGGAGGTAAGACATGAGCAGCACAACGCAGTGCCGCCATTGCAGCGGGCTCTGTGCCGGCGCTGCAAGCCGGTGTCACCAATGCCGAAAGTGGATTCGCAAGCAAGATTTCTATCCCTGCAGCGAGTCGACTCAGACAGCTACTACGCCGTCTTCGACAGCCCGCTAGCTAGGCGCAGAAGGGTCCGGCTGTTGCAGCCGAGCTCAGTCGTCATAAGATAGAGAGATGTTGTTGGCAGCAGATATGGTCTGGCATTTTTGGTTAGCAGTGGTGTTAGCAATCTCAGCCGTGGCTGTGCTTGGCCTGATCATTGGCTTGTACGTCACCAAGGTG
>WLLG01000093.1 GCA_009700815.1 Actinomycetota bacterium | reverse complement strand
TTCCCACCGAACTTATTCCCAGCGGAACAGAAGTGCCGCCCCAAGCGGAGCAATCACTGCCCAGCAAGTAAGTGAAACCCAGGCCCAACTGGCAACGCTTCCGCCGACAGTGAGAGATCCGATGATGATTTCGGCAAGGGGCGCAGCGGGCAAGAGTTTGGCAACCGCAGCGAGTGGGGCCGGGAGTTCGCTGAGCGGAATAATCATTCCTCCGGTAAGCAACAGAATTAGGTACAGCCCGTTCGCCGCTGCGAGGGTAGCCAATCCGGGCAATGTTCCTGCCATGAGAAGACCCAGACCGCTAAATGCGGCAGTACCGAGCAGAGCACCGGCTATAGCAGCGGCCCATCCGCTCATCGGAGGTGACCAGCCCAGCAGCATCGAGGCGCTGATCAGCACGACCCATTGGATGACTTCAATGACGAGAACGGTGGCGATTTTGGACATGACCCAGCGCCCGCGGCCCAAAGGAGAGGCACCGAGTCGCTTCAGTACGCCGTAGGTTCGCTCAAATCCTGTTCCGATTCCTAGCGAAACCATCGCCGTGGACATGACAGCCAGAGCGAGCACTCCAGGTGCTAGGAAATCGATGGGCTCGTCGGTGCCAGTTGGGAGCAGGTCAATCGAGGAAAAGAACACCAGAATGAGTAGTGGAATACCAAGTGAAACAAGGAGCTGCTCCCCTTGCCGAGCGCTCAGTGCTAGTTCGGTGCGGATTTGAGAACGAATGGCTTTCATGCGTCTGTGCTGTCTGTGCTGTCTGTGCTGTCTGTGAGGCGGCGGAATACGTCATCGAGGCGCTGTCGTTCGGCCCGCAGATCGGTGAGTTGGATGTTCTGGGCTGCAAGCCAGCTTGTGACTGCTGCGACTAGAGCGGGCGAGGGTGGAGCCTCTACCCGGTACTCACCATGAGATGTCTCTGAAGCTTGGGACCCGACTGCAGCGCTGAGTGCGGCGCAGTCAAGATTTGGGGTGGCGCCGAACAACAAGTGGTCAGAACTCGTTGCCGACATCAATTCGGTCGGAGACCCCTGAGCTATGACCTTTCCGTGGTCGATGATGATGACCTTGTCTGCGAGGCGTTCGGTCTCGGCTAGATCATGGGTCGTGATGAGCACGCAGACACCCTCTTGGCGCAACGTCAACAGTAAAGACCTGATGAGGTCACGACCTTCTAGGTCGACCCCTGCAGTTGGCTCATCAAGAAACACAACCTTGGGTTTACCAATCAGAGCGAGCGCTAGGGAGAGTCGCTGTTGTTCACCGCCTGAGAGGCGGCGGTACGGGGTCTTTGAGCGACTCGTGAGACCTACCCTTGCCAAGAGGTCTTCCGGGTCAAGCGAGTCAGGAAAGAAGCCTGCGTATTGTTGAAGGAGCTCGCGAGGGCGAATTGCAGTTGGGATTCCGCCTTGTTGCAGCATGATCCCCACCTGTCTCGTGAGCTTGTGATGATCGGTAATGGGATCGAGTCCTAAGACGCTGCTCGACCCCGAACTCGCTGCTCGATAGCCTTCAAGGTGTTCAATCGTCGAGGTCTTTCCAGCCCCATTTGGTCCAAGCAGCACGGTGATCTGACCGGCTTGGGCTTCGAAGCTCACCTGATCGACTGCCACAGTCTGGCCGTACTGGATGCTCAATTGTTCTGCGATAACTGACACAATGCGACGCTACTTCCCGCCTGTGCCTCTGGCACAGTTCCGCTTGCAGTTCTGGAACAGATAGTCAATGAGGTTCAGCCTGCTGCCCGATGCCAACTAGGTTCCACTCATGCTTGATGTGCGTATGATCCGCGCCGATATTGACCAGGTGAAAGCAGGGCTCGCAAGACGAGGCCAAGACACTGCTGTGATTGATGAGGTTGCCGGCATCGATGCCGAGTTGCGATCGTTGTCAGGCCAGCGTGATTCGCTGCGAGCCGAGGTTCGGGCTTTGTCTAATGAGGTTGGCAAACTCTTCCGGGAGCAACGCCAAGACGAGGCCACTGAGCTTCAAGAGCAAAGCAGGCTGCTTGGCCTAGAAGAGAAGCAGCTTGATGCTCGGGCCGAGGAACTACAGGTTCTGCTCCGCGATCAACTGTTGCGGATCCCTAATCTCCCAGCGGCGGATTGCCCAGACGGTGCCGGCGAACAAGACAATGTGATTCTGCGCGTTGAGCAGTATCAGCCTGATTCGTATGTGGACTGTCAACGAGTGCCTCATTGGGAGATCGGTGAACAGCTCGGGATTCTCGACGTTGAGCGTGCAGTCAAGATGTCGGGATCAATGTTTGTGATGTACCGCAAGCAGGGAGCTGCGTTAGTGCGGGCGTTGTGCCAGCTAGCGATTGATCGCAATGTTGACCTGTACGAAGAGGTGCGCCCGCCAACGTTGGTGCGCACTGCAACAATGATTGCAACGGGCCATCTCCCTAAGTTTTCTGAAGAGGCCTATGCGGTGGAGCGAGATGACCTGTGGGCCATTCCCACTGCTGAAGTTCCTCTGACTTCTCTTGGCCAAGATGAGATCGTGGCCGAGGCGGACTTGCCGCTCCGGTTCTGCGCCCATACCAGCTGTTTCCGGCGGGAGGCCGGTTCGGCAGGAAAGGACACCCGCGGGCTCTTGCGGGTTCATGAGTTCGACAAAGTCGAGATTTTGGCTTATTCCACTCCGGCACAGGCCGCGGACCTACACGCCGAGATCCTCTTGCGAGCCGAGAGTCTGATTGCGGAGCTTGGGTTGGCCTACCGCGTGTTGGATCTCTGCGCAGGTGACATCGGTAATTCGGCTGCCCGCACCTTTGACATTGAGGTGTACTCGCCAGGGGTTGACCAGTGGCTTGAGGTGAGTTCGGTCTCTTGGTTCGGTGAGTACCAAGCGCGCCGGGCCAATCTTCGTTACAAGCCTGAAGGTGGGAAGGGGACCGAGGTTCTGCACACACTGAATGGTTCCGCTCTAGCTGTGCCACGCGTGTGGGCGGCAATCGTCGAGACCTATCGGCAGCCGGATGGTTCGATCAAAATCCCTGAGTTGTTGCTGCCCTATATGCGAGGTGCAACAGCGATCTCAGCCGGGGTGTGAGCCCGGGTATGGGCCCGGGTATGACGGGTTCCGGAGTTCAGTATCTGCCCGCCAAGCTAGAGGCGGTTGGAGAGCCACCGGAAGATATCGGCAGCTCGCATCCAATGCGGAAGGTCACCGAGGACGTTGCAGATGATCCACGAAGTTGGACGCCCGCGGTTGCGAAGCAGGTGGCAGGCTTCTTTGATGAGATGGCAGCAGGTTGGGCTGCTTCGGGGAATCGAGCTCGTGGTCAGGTAGTGCTCGAGGATCTGTTGACACGCTCGGAAGTTCCCTCTGGGCTTGTGGTCGAACTTGGAGCTGGAACTGGGTCTGGCACGGTGTTGCTGCAACAGCATTTTGAGCACGTCCTTGCAGGGGATTTGTCCTCTGAGATGCTCAAGCGGCTACCACCGGAACTAGCGAGCAGGCTGCAGTTGGATTCCAGTGCACTTCCATTCGCCACTGGGAGTGTTACCGCGGTGGCCTGTGTGAACATGATGCTGTTTGCCGACGAGGTGGTTCGAGTCCTTACAGCCGATGGGGTGTTGATTTGGGTGAACTCCATCGGAGAACGAACACCTATCTACTTGTCTGCGGACCGGATTGCTCAGGCCCTCGCGGTGCAGGTAGCTGATTCCGAACTTGGTGGCAGCTTCGAGGTGACGGCTTCAACAGCGCACTGGGGAACATGGGCCGTTGCCCGCCGCCAACGCTGAATTGCTGGGTGGGGAGGGTCCCGCTACATGTTTTAAAACCGGCTTATGACGAAAGTAGCTTCTGCAAAGCTGCCGTCTCAGGGCTGCGCTCCCCGGTGACATCGGCGCTGAATCTGGACAAACTTCCGAGATGAACTTAACCAAGGTAAAAAGAACCACCACGGGCGCTGTGTTGTGGGGCGCTGTGTTGTGGGGCGCTGTGTTGTCGGGCGCTGTGTTGTGGGGTGCCGCGTTGTCGGGCGCTGTGCTGTCGGGTGTCGCGTTTTCGAGGGTGGCGGTCTTGAGCGCAGTTGTGTCACCTCCAGTGTTGCGCCTGGCACAATGAACTACTCGCCTCGAGCGCCCTATCTGCGCCCCCATGATTTGCGCGGCGCAAACCTGCGCTACTGCCTGCTGACTTTGCTCTATCAGGCTGGGAGCCCACGCAGCATTGCTGAGCTGCGAACTGCTCTCGAGCACGTTGGGTTGACCGTTGGCGGCACTGATCCCAACAAAGTCATCTCCGATGTTCTGCGCTACGAGTCGCGCCTCGGCCGCGTACGGCGGACCGAGCGAGGCCGATATGAGTCTCGCTATCGCCCGAACACGACGGTTCGGCGCCATAGAGCACGACTCCAGGATCTAGTGGCCAAGGCCCGAAGCCAAACCAACGGTACTAACTGACCGCAGTGAGGGTTCTCGATCGCGTGTGCTGGCGGTCGTGGGAGTTGGTGATCGTCGGGGTTGTTGGTCGTGCAGGTGATCAGTCATGACTGGCCTCTACCTTCGGAGGGCCTTTCGTCATAAGCCGGTTTTAAAAGTGTGTTTCAACCCCAGCTACCTGCATGTTTCAGGGGACGAGTCGACCAAGAAGCGCCTCGCTGGTCAGCCATATCAAGCCAGCAGAGCATGCGATCCCAACGGCTATCATTCGCCACCGCCGATCCGCCCACATGGCGAGCGCCACGATGAATGGCACTACAAGCAGCCCGTAACGCCCGAGCGAATCCGTCACTTGGGAGGAGAGCATCAGGAGAAGCGATACCCCTGAGTATGCAATCCATGATGTCGGAAGCTTGGGTCCACTCCTGCGTGCGCCGAGCAACATGAAGACGAAGAGCGACAGGAACACCACCATGAAGCCCAAGTTGTAGACATCTCGAAAATTGCCTCTGATGAGTTCGCCAACCGGCTCGAGTACCCGCGTCAGCGGGTCTTGGAACCCTCCTCGAATCTGCCGCTGTAGACGCAACGGGAGTAGTAATTCCCCAGTGGACCGTTCAATCCAAATAAGAGCCAGCCCAAAGCCTAGGAATGGCCCACCCAGGCCAATAATCCAGTTCCACCAGCGGGGCCGAGGTTGAGCGCGTAGCAACTCAATTGCGATGGGTACCAGCAGTAGGCCACCGACCGGTCGAATAGCCGCCGCAAGGAGTGCCAGTAGACCAGCCATGACAAAATTTCGGCGCTGCAGCGCCAGAAGGGTGCCGGCAACCACGAGGAGTGCCAAACCCTCTGAATATGCAAAGGCCAGGACAAACGCCGCGGGGAAAATTGCGATGAGAACCGCTGACCGATCTGCAACTGACCGGCCTTCTACTGACCGGCCTTTTGATGACCTGCGGAGTGTTGAGGCCGCTTCCCCTTGGTCCTGATCCTGATCTTGACCTTGAAGAACCTCGGTTGCGAGCTTCCAAAGAACCCAAGCTCCTAAAAAAGCTGCGATGTTGCTGATGGCGATGAGCGCCCAATCGGCGTGACCGCCCAAGAGTGGGCCCAGAGCCTTTGCTAGAGCAGGGTAGACAGGGAAGAACCTTGCTTCCTCACCTGCCAGTGAGCCGGCTGCACCCCCAAGGGGGCGTGTGTACCACTGCTGTGCCAAGCCCCGATAAAACGCACCGTCCCAAGTAAACAATCCCTGCTGAATCTGTTCTGATCCGCGAGGGGTTTCGAGCTGATCCACCAGAAGATGCGCAGTCAGGAACCCGCTAGCGATGCACAGCCGTGCCCAGACCCAGCCAAGAAACACAGCAGGAAGACCAGCGCGCCAGAGACTGCTCTTGCTTACTTCCAACTCATTGAGGGCAGTCACGGGTGGCGGAATCTGTCAGCTTCGAGGCGTAAATGCCCACAGATTGGCTGACTCGTCTATGCCAGTGTCATCAATTGCTAGAAGCAGAGTCTGATCGCGATTCAGAGCGAGCGCAGCAAGTAACGCTTCGCATTGGCCCTCGAAGGTTCGATATGTCGGACTCTCCACCACGTATACCGTGGCACTGTCTGGGATTCGCTCAGCGACTTCTTGCAGGAACTGAGCAGGTGAAGCAGCAGAATTCCGATCGGCATAATCCACCCAATCCACAAACCGCGGATCCCCTCCCGTCGGGTACGGAATCACATCGCTGCTCAAACCTCCACTGCTTCTCAAACCTCCACTTGGGGCAAGCTCGAGTTCCCGCTGTAGCGAGACACCGAGTTGGTCAGGGCATGAGATTGCAACAGCCGGCTCAATGCTCGGACGAGCACCCTCTGAGGCCAGAATCTTCTCTGCAATCTGGCCTGACTGGGATCTCAGACCACCGATGGCTCCAACTGCCCCAAAGGATCCAATCAGCACCACCACAGCAAGCATCATCGCCGTTCCACGAGGACTGCGAATCACTGCGATACCAGCTGCAATACTCAACAAGAACAGTGGGTAGATGCCCGAGGCGTATCGCGAGGAGAATGTTCCACTCGAAGCAGTTGTAGCTGCCCATCCAATACTCATCGTCAGCAGAATCACCAACAACTCCACCCGAATCCGTGGTTGCACAGATCCGGTCAGAACGACCTGTTCACCTGCTGCCGGCAGGGCCTTGCCTTGTGAAGCACGAGCCTTCTGAATCACGGCTAGGGCAGCGAGCAACACCAGCGGGACAAGCAGGTAAGTAAACAGATGCGCAATCCCGTACTTCGCCCCTGCAAAATCGACAATCGTCAGCACCACCACAGAAGCGGGGCCAAAGCGCTGTCCCCAAGGGGTACCCGTATGCGCAGATTGATAGAGCAGAGTGGGCAGCCATGGAACAAAGCTCAACCCACCCAGCAGAAGCGCTCCGATCAGCAGTCGAGCACCAACCTTGCCCTCAGGACTCGATGCCCTCCAAGCCTGAAAAATCGCAACAAGGCCAACTGCAGCGAGCAGCCAGAGTGACCAGTAGTGGGTCCACAGCAGAGCCGAAGCAACCAACGCAGCCCCAAGAAAGCTCAGCCAGCGACGAGTTCCCGAGAACCTCGCTGTCAGGAGGGCATCCACGAGCAAGTAGCCAGCAGCGGACAATGCAATCACTAACGCGTACATGCGCGCTTCGGCCCCATAACGGATACCAAACGGCAACACAGCAGTTACAGCCAGAGCGATCAGTCCGGTGCGCTGCGCCCCTAATGGCCCGGCACCTCGGTGTTGAGCCAATCTCCGCCCGGCTAAGTACATGAGCGGCAAAGTCAGAACAGAAATCACCCCAGAGAAGGCCCGGATCCACCAATCTGAAATCCCGCCAACTGAAGTCCAAACATGCAGCAGAACGTAAAACAACGGCGGGTGACCGTCGCGCCGCAGCGCCGAAGGAATCTCTGCGAGCGGCAACTGAGCGATGTTGCTCGACAAGGCCTCATCGAGCCACATCCCAGAGCGTGGCGCGAACCGGAGTCCGATTCCGATGAGAGCTGCGATGACCACCACCACCTTCAGCAACACATCAACTGGCGGTTCCAGGAGATCTGGTTCTAGGAGCTCTGGTTCTAGGAGCTCTGGTTCGATGCGGTCCGCTTCTGATCGCGGAGTTTCTGGGGTTTTTGAACTCATCGAAGTACCAGCGCCGGAAGCGTGCGAACAGCCGTGGCCACGACTTCGGCCGTCTCTGACCAGGATGGAGGACGATACATAGAGGCCTTATCTTTCATAGCTCGGTGGTGATCAGGGTTTGTTAGATGAAGGCGAATGAGTGCTACCAAACCCGCTACATCCGCCGGGTCGATGAGTTCGGTAA
>WLLG01000092.1 GCA_009700815.1 Actinomycetota bacterium | reverse complement strand
CTGGAATCAGGTCTGGCATCCACTCACGTTTGAGGCCCGCTAGCGCCAACAATTCGGGGCTATACGTGACGTTTCCAAGGTCTCGATTATCGGTCACCCAAGTCATGACGATGGAGTCATAGGTCGCAGCGCGAACCCCGGTGAGCTTCAAGTTGAGCCAGTCCTTTGGCTCCAGATACATGTCCGTTCGGTCATTCAACTCTGGCTTGGTACGGCGAAGCCAGTGAATGTGGGCGATTGGGTCCTTTCCTGAAAGCGATGGCACTCCGCCAGTCAGACTGATCCAGCGCCGAAGCTTGCGGGGGTCATATCCCTGCACCTTGATCGGCCCGCCAACCAATTTGGCAATATCGGTAGCACCGCGGGAGTCCATCCAAATGACCGAATCGCAGACGGGCTCACCTTGGGAATCGATGGCTACTGTGCCCGACCATTGTGAGGTCACCGAGATTGCGGCAAAGCCCTGTTCGGGGACGGCTCCGCGCTCGCGCAGGCGCCTCATGCCTGCCACAATTCCCGCCCACCAGTCGTCCGGTCGCTGCTCTGCCCCGCCGTGATCGGAGAGCTTGAGTTCTACGGGTTCAAACTCGCCATCGATGTAATCACCTTCAACAGTGAATACGGCTGTCTTCGGTCCCGAGGTACCAAGGTCAATGGTCAGGACGTACTCACTCATGGTTCCCCTTTAGAAAAGTTGCCTTTGGACGGCCGAACAGCCAAGAACCCTAGCGGCGGAGAGCCCGGCAGGCTGAGTTGAGTTTTTTTATTACATTTTAGGTTGTTTCAGTACATATGATGATGAAAGACTACCTCTCGTACCAATTGGCTGAACTCCTTCACTGTGGATCTCGGCCTCCGTTGCCTTCTATCAGGAGCAAACCATGTTCTTAACCAGCAGAGCAGTCAGCAACAGAGCAGTCAGCAACAGAGCAGTCAGCAAACAAGCGCGCCTCAGGGCCAACTCCTCAGGCAGTCAGACCAAAGAGCGGACCCTGTTGTTGCTCGTGGTTCTCTCCGTCCTTCTTGCAGCTCAACTCAGCGGGTGTGGCACTCAACAAGACACAAGAAACTCAGGGTCAATCCAAGGTCTGCCCTCAGCCCCGCCTACTTCGCTTACTGGCACTTCTCGGCAGGCAAAGCCCAATCCGCCTGAGCAGGCAGCGCAGTCTTCTGCGCAAGCCGCTCAGCAAGCAGCAGGAAAGCCACCTATGGGAGCTGGATCTTCTCCTCAGGAGTCAGCGAAACCTGCTGAGTCGTATGGGGCAGAACAACTACTCGTGGCGCAGCTCCTTGTTCGCTACAGCCAGATCGTCACTGAGCTGGCCGAGCATCCCGATCTTGCCTCCGACCCGCTCTCAGAACAGCGAGTTCGTTTGGATGCCTTAGTCCCCCCGCAGAGCACACTCTCGGTCGATGTGCTCAGTCAGCTGGTGCTCAACCCTGCAGCAGATCTCACCAGAGTGATCCCAGCCTCAACTGGGCTGAGCTACAGCTACCGGCCACTCAAGGTCAGTTCCAGTGCGTATGGGCTGATTAGTTTCACTTGGTGCGGCTACTCGCCGGGTGTTCGTGTTACTCAAACCTCGGGCGAAGTCCTCGACGACTCTGTGGCTCAGCTACAGGGCACCGGTTCGGCCCGTGCAGCTGGATCTGACTGGGTCATTGACTCTCTAGATCACCTCGAAGTCACAGTGTTGCCACCTGGGTCAACAGATCCATGCCCCGTTCCAAGGACTGCAGAGGCAAGGCCATGAGAACCGCATTGAAAACTCGAATCCACGGTTTCGTCATGCTTGTTCTGCTCAGTTCGTTGCTCGTGAGCTTTGGCCTCGGCACAACTCGGCCGGCAGCGGCCGAGAGCCAAGGCTCAGCTAACTCCAGACTGATCGGACGTGGCGACATCGTTACGACAATCCTGTATCAGATCAGTTCAGGTGGTCGGCCTCGACGCAGTTCAGGCAACACTGCGGCACCTCGATGCAGATGGATCACCTTTACTGATGCGCAGATTGAGTTTCTGATTGCGATCATGGCCCCACATCGGAGCGATCCGAGTGTTCAACCGCTGTTGGACACGCTGCAAACCTTTCTCGGCACAGCGGAGCTCGGCAATTTGAATCTTCAGGGCCACATCTGCGACGGGCGCAACGTCGCGTTTCGGGCCATTCCAAGAAGCGCAAACCTAGATACCCAGACACTGCTCAACCGGCAGATGATCACGCGGCTACCGCCGCCAAGCCCTATACAAAGCCCACCAGAAGGAGTTGTAGTCCCAGTTCGTGAACCTGTCTTCGTATCAATCTCTGATCAAGGCTGGCAACCCGTAGAGGCCACTCTCAGCCTGAATGGGCTCAATGTGGACGTGAGAGCCGAGCCAGTCTCTCTGCGCATCTTTAGCGGCGAACCCACGGCCCAGATCCAGATCTGCGCCGGCCAGGGCGCCCGCTACAACCCTTTCTCGGCGCTCACACCTGCGCAGCAGGCGGCTGCAAACAACTCCTGTGTGCTGCGCTATGAACGAGCCACACAACGCTCCGCTGCTTTACAAGAGTCATCACCCGACCCCTCTGTTCCTGATGCATGGCTCGGTACGGTCACCGTTGTCTGGCTGGCGCACTGGCGAGTAGGAGGGGGTCCGTGGCGAAGTCTGGGAGAGATTCCGCGTACTCGACTCATTGAACGGGCCACAAGAGAAGTCCGAACAGCAATCGAGTCTGGTGGCTAAAAGGCCGAACAGATTCGAATTGCCCTTGGGCTACTCAAAGGACCTTCCCCACTCGCGCAACATGTCCAAGTAGTTCTCGGGACTATCTGGGGCAGGCTGGCCGGGGGCGTAGGCAACGTGATGCAACTGTCCGCTAAAGGCAAACCCGCCGTGGCGAACAAACACGGGCCAACTCACGGGTGAGCGACGGTCAATGCCAATATCAATTCCTTGGAATGGGGCCATGGCCATGAGCAATCGATAGCCCTCCCCTGCCGCCACCTCTTGGCCATCCAAAGCAAGTGCCAGATTCCACAAGTTGTTGCCCGGGCAGGTGATGCGCAGCTCAAGCTGGTGTTCCCCTGGCTCAATGACTGGCCCACGCAGTTCACGCTCAAGGCCGTAACCGTTGTGTACCGCAACGAGTTCACCAGTGACATCTAGGTACATGCAGTACCCGCCGCCCTGGTCTCCGTGTGAAACCAACATGCCCGCGTCACCGGGACGAACCGTGACCGAAGCCGAAATAGACACGTCCCGCCACAAGATCAAGCGCTGTGACCTCCAACGGTCAAGTGACGGCGTCTTGGGATAGAGCACTACTGCCTCGTCGTAGCGTTGTGTCCATGGAGGCCTGAGCAAGTAGCGGTAACCAGTGCCCTCGTCGAGCGGAAAGATCTGATTCTTCCAAGCAGCCTCATCCCAAGCGGCAGTGAGTTCAGCTAGCAACTCGGGGCGTTGCGCTGCAAGGTCATGAAGCTGCGCGGGATCAGCTGCTGTGTCAAAGAGTTCCCAAAGTTCTTCTGAATACGAACTACGTGGTGCATGTCGCGTTACTGCCTCCCAGCCATCTCTGCGAAAGGCGCGATGGCCCTCATTTTCGATAATCAGATCGGCTTGACGGCCTGCTGCAGCCGAGTCGAACAGTGTTGCGCTCAGGTTTTCGCCATCTAAGGCAAGGACGGGCTCGCCGCGCCACCTCGCTGGCCTCTCGATTCCTGTCAGTTCCAACACCGTCGGGAGTAAGTCGGACACGTGCATGAACTGTTCACGGAGCTGCCCTGCAGGGACTCCGCCCGCTGGCCAAGAAACCACAAACGGCACCGAATGCCCGCCCCGGTGAGCGTTGATCTTGTAGAGCCGAAACGGTGTGTTCGAGACCATTGCCCAACCGCGCGGATAGTGCGGCATGGTGGTTGGCCCGCCCATCTGATCGATGCGAGCTAGGTCCTCTTCGAAGGGTTCCTCGATGCCGCTGCGACCAAAATGCAGCGAACGAAGATACGCACTCGTCCCCTCGCGCTCCCCTTCTCTTGACCCGCCGTTGTCTGAGGTAAACACAAACAGTGTGTTCTCCCATTCGCCCATCTCTTCGAGCGCTGCTCGCAGGCGGCCGACGTTCTGATCAATGTTGTCCACCATCGCGGCATACACCGACATGTACTTTGAGAACAGCGCCTGCCGGTCGGGCGTGAGGGAGTCCCAAGCCTCGACGTCATCGCCGGACTCGGGGTTCCTAGGAGCTAGTTCGGTGCCAGGCGGAATCACACCTAGTTCGATCTGACGCTCATGGCGCTGCTGGCGAATCAAGTCCCAGCCCTGTTCATAGCGGCCATCATGGCGGGCGATATCTTCGGCCTTGGCATGGAGCGGCGCGTGCACAGCACCCTGCGCGTGGTACAAGAAAAAGGGCTTATCCGGGGCGGAAGCCTTTGACTCGCGGATCATCGAGATTGCCCGGTCGGTCAGGTCGTCGGTAAGAAAATATCCCTCGGGGTACTCGTCAACTCGAACCGCATGATTGTCTTCGATCAGTCGATGCGGATGATGCAAGTTGGTGAACCCATCCAAGAACCCGTAGTAGCGGTCAAACCCGCGTTGCAGTGGCCAAGAGGAGCGATCACCGGCATCGTTCTGTTCGCTGTCTTTTGTTAGGTGCCATTTTCCGACCATCAAGGTTTGGTACCCACCAGAGCGAAGCAGTTCGGCCATGGTTGGTGCCAACGGAGTGAGTTCCATGGCGTAGCCAGGGAAACCCGGATCTGAATGCGCAACATGGCCCATGCCTGCACGGTGCGGTTCGAGACCGGTCAGCAACGATGCGCGAGTAGGTGAACACATCGGGGTGGAGTGATAGTCGGTGTAACGAAGCCCCTCGGCAGCTAGTTGGTCGACATGAGGAGTCGGGATTTCTGAGCCATAACAACCAAGGTCTGCAAAGCCCAAGTCGTCGCACATCATCACCACAATGTTTGGGGCACCTGTGGCGCGACTGGGTTGCTGTGGCCACCATGATTGCGAGGTAGCAAAGACAGTGCCTACCGATCCCCCAAAGCCCGCGTACGGAGCGAGCTTCTCTGCATCAGACGGTGTGGAACTCGGCGAGGTCATAGCTGCATCGTAGAGAACGCTCAGGGCTCTCTGGGTCAGGGCTCTCTGAGTCAGGACTCTCTAGGTCAGGCCTAACCGGGGCCGAGTTCACCTAGGAACTGCTTTGCAAAATCGCTCGGTTCCAAACTCGGTGCAAACAAGTGGCCTTGGCCAGCCTCGCAGCCCAATGATTTGAGCAGTTCGAGCTGCGCAAATGTTTCGACTCCCTCTGCCACGCAACTCAACCCCAGAGTTGTGCAGAGGTTGACTACTGCAGTCACGATTGCGCGATCCTGCAGGTTTGTTTGGATCCCGCTCACGAACGACTGATCTAGTTTGACGGTGTCTGCAGGGAACCTTCGCAGGTAGGTAAGCGAGGAGTGGCCGGTGCCGAAGTCATCCAGCGAAATCTGAATTCCTAGCTCCTTGAGCGGCTCAAGACGCTCACCCCAAGCCGCTGCGTCATGCAGCAGAACAGTCTCGGTGATTTCAAACGAGAGAGTGTCGGGGGCCAGTCCAAACTCACTCACCGCTTCCTCTGCGAGCAAACCAAAGCCCGGGTCTTGTAACTGCCGGCCCGAAACGTTGACTGAGAGTCCCAAAGCGGACCAGCCGGGTAGTTGCTGCCAAGCTGCCATCTGAGCGCAAGCTGTTCGGAGCACCCAAGCGCCAATGGGAACAATCAGTCCAGTTTCTTCTGCGATTGGTACGAACAGGTCGGGGGCAATGCTGCTCTCATCGTGTTGCCACCGAAGCAGCGCCTCAACTGCAATCAGCTCGCCGGTCTGCAGCGAGACCACAGGTTGATACTGAACCGAGAACTCCTCGCCATGAAGGGTCTCTCGCATCCATGACTCGATGCGCCTTCGCTCCGTGGCCCGAGCTCCCATCTTGTCGTCAAAGATGACCCAGCGGCCGCGCCCGCCGGCCTTTGCCTCGTACATCGCAGCATCAGCATCTCGAATAACCGCTAGCGGATCGGCCTCTGAGGGGTCGATCTCCGAGATACCAATAGAGACACTCACTGCGATCTCTGAGCCCTCGATCTCGAAAGGTGCCCTGCACGCAGCATCGACCCGATGGGCAATCACAACTGCATCACTCGCAGCGTCAAGTCGCTCACAGAGGACAATGAACTCATCGCCACCAAAGCGGGCAATGGTGTCCCCGGGGCGCACAACCTCGCTCAGTCGACTAGCGACCTGCTGCAGGACAAGGTCCCCCTTGGCATGACCGAGTGTGTCGTTGAACTTTTTAAAATGGTCGATGTCAATAAAGAGCAACGCTGACCGAGATGGCGCTGCTGAGGCTTTCATGCCCTCCATGGCTCGCTCAATTTTATCGAACAGAAACGCACGATTCGGAAGCCCGGTGAGCTGATCATGCGTTGCCTGAAGCTGCAGGGATTCTTGGAGGCTCTTGCGCTCAGTGACATCGCGAGCCATACCGGAATAGCAGTCCACTTCTTGCGTGCCTGGCCGGTAATGCACCGCCATCTGAATCAGCATCGGCACCAACACGCCGTCATGGCGGCGAATCTCTAGCTCGCCTGCCCAAGATCCGTTCACCATGAGACTCTGAAGCATCGGTTCAGTCACAGGGCCGAACCACTTTGACAAGCGCACAAGTTGCTCTGAATTCATCAGGTCGAGTTCGGGTTGAGCGAGGCCGAAGAACTTTCGAGCTGCAGCATTGAGATAGACCACCGCGCCCGCTGCATCGGACAACACAGTCAGGTCTGGGGTGACATCGAAAATATCTAGCAGCCGACGGCTTTCCGACTCGGCTGCATACACCTGCGCAATGCGTTCCCCGAGCTCTTCTTGAGCGATGCGCTGATCGGTGACATCACGAAAGTTCGTTACGATCCCTCGAACTAATGGGTCATCTAGGCAATTGGTCAGCACGTTTTCGATTTGTCGTAGCCGGCCGTCAGCGTGGCGTACCCGTACCTCGACGCGAACTACTTCCTCGGGGTGCGCGAGCACCCGATCACATGCCTCGTATAGCCGACTCAAATCAGGTTCGCTAACGGATGCCCCCAGCTTTAACCCGACCGCCAGATTGGGGTCAAACCCCAGAATTCGCAACATTGCTGGACTGACATAGGTGACAACGAGTTCCTTGTTTGACACGATGATGCAGTCATTGCTGTTGCGTACCAAGGCCTCAAAGCGGCTGGATTGATCAGCTAATTCCTGCTCCCGGTTCACCCGGTCGGAGGTATCACGAATGGACAGCACAACTGCATTGACACCTGCCAATTGGCGCAGGTCTACCCCAGTTATCTCTGACCAAATCCACTCACCCGAGGCGGCACGCAACCGCAGGTTCGTACGGCAGGACTCAGGCGGCGCTCCTTCAAGCAGCAGAGCCAGATTGGTCATGGCGAGCCGCAAATCCTGGGGGTGAATCAGTGTGGCAGACCCCATAGATGCTGCTTGTTCTGCAGTCCATCCAGAGAACTTCTCTACTGACTCACTGACCCAACGAGCACTGAGATCATCATTGAGCAGGACAACCACATCCCCTGTGGCGCCCAGCAACCCGCGGAGCACTTCGGGAGATGCTCCCGAACTGACTGAAACCGGTTCCAGCGAAGAAGGTTCTACGGACAAGGTTTCACAGACTATCTGCAGTTCTGTCGCAAGTCCCCGCAGTTTATCGGGTATAGCGAAAAGCCTTGGCGATCATAGGAAACTGCAGCGGGAGTCGTAGCCAAGAAGCAATTGCGGCAGGCTTTGATCCTGAGCGAGTGGCATCAACCGCCATCT
>WLLG01000091.1 GCA_009700815.1 Actinomycetota bacterium | reverse complement strand
GCTTTCATCTCCATGATCGGTGCAAGTCCAGTCGACCCAGCGAGCCTGAGTTGGCTCGATAATTCCGCCCCGTGATTCATGCATCGTGGTCGCTGGCTCGCCTGAAATGGGCGTTACTGCGAGCCGCTGTCAAGGGAAGCGCTCAGCAGCGAATCCAGATCGGCTTGTCGCTGGTTTTGTGCATCATCTTTGGGCTGTCTGCCTTTGGGGTTCTCTCAACGCTAGGTCAACGCTCGGCTAGCGCCGATCAGATTTTGGTCGTCCTGCTTCCCGCAACCGTCATCGCTATGGGGCTGTTGTCCTCTGCTGCGGGTGTCGAGTCCACCATCGATGCCCGCCATCTTGCAGCTGAACCGCTCACTCGTTCGCAGCTTGGCACGGGCCTGCTTGTGAGTGCAGTGGTTGGACCACCCACGTTGCTTGCACTCTTGGCAGGGGCTGGAATCGCTGTTGGCTGGTCTGGCAGTAGCCCAAGCGGATTATTGATTCTGTTTCTAGCGATTCTCGGTTGGCTGCTGACCTTGCTGCTGTTCAGCCGCACGATGGCTAACGCTGTTGGGGCTTGGAGCTCGGGCAGATTTCGCCAGGTAGCTCAGGCGCTTGCAACGATCTCTGCATTATCGGTCTGGTTCATTGTGCAAGTGCTCAGCCGGCAGCGGGCAAGTTGGACTTCGCAGCGTTGGGCAGAACTCGCAGAAATTGCCAAGTGGACTCCGCCGGGGCAGCTAGGACTCGCAGGTACGAGCAGTGCTGAACCAGCCCAAGCTGTGGTCCATCTGCTGCTAGGTCTGAGCTGGTTACCGCTGCTTTTGTGGCTCAATATGATCAGCACAGAACGCTTAGCGTTGAGTTCGCCAAGGCCTGGTAGTGGCGGCCGCAAGATGCGAACCGGATTCCAAGGCCTGCGATCAGGGGTCTACGCAGCACTGCCACACGGGGCAGTTGGAGCCATTGCAGCCAGAACGATTCGCACAAAGTTCCGTACCCCCCGGCAGGCAGTCAACACGATTACGGCCCTAGCAATTGGCGCAGGAATCTTTGTAGTTGGCCCGCTACTCGATGGAGAAATCGGAGACCCGCGCACGGTGATGCTGGGAGGATTGTTGTTCTTCGCAGTGCTCTTTGATGGCAACAACAGCTTCGGGGTGGATGGGCCTGCGCTCTGGATGGAGATTCAAGCAGGGGCCGATGCTCGGGTACTTGCTCGCGCAAAGGCCTTGTCCTCGATTGTGGTGATGGCAGTTCCAGCCCTAGTCCTACCCGTCGGATTGGCAGCTATGAGCGGCGGTTGGAAATGGTTGCCCGCCGCATGGATTCTGGCAGTTGGCTCGCTCATGGGCGCTGCCGGCGTATCAGTGGGAAGCGCCGCTCTGGCACCGGTTGCTGTGCCAGACAGCCCGAACCCGCTAGCCGCAGGAGATACTGGTCAAGGCTGCTTGGCTGGCCTGATGCTCAGCTTGGGATTGTTGGTATTAGTGCTTGCCTCGGCGCCGGTGGCAGGAGCGGTGCTCTACGCAAGCAGTCGTTCAGCTTTGCTCACAACTCTTGCAGCGCTGCTTGGCCCCGTGGTGGGGCTATGCCTGCTGTGGGGTGGTACCGCAACGGCAGTGACTCGGCTGTCTGGCCGTGAGTCAGATCTTGTTGGCCACATCACTCCAGCCCGCTAGTGCGTCAAAGGATGCACCTGCTCGAGCCGAGAGGCTTATTCCTGGTTCCCTCGCGGACCAGACTTGCGCCAGCGTCGGCCTCGCCAGCGGAGCGTTTCACGAATAGCTACTACTGCAAGGATTCCGGCCGCTACTAGAATTGGGGCCCAATCGCTCATGGGTTGACGGTACCGCGATTATCTGAACGCGTTTCGCAGGTGCGGTGAACTTGCCTAATTCGGCCCCTGAGTAGTAGCCGGGTTGGCAACAGCTCCCGCTTCGCGGCAGACTATCGGGGTGACTACTTCGCATCTTCTTCTCGTACCCTCCTGAGGCACGTGACCGGAGATCCAATCCGCGTACGTGCCTACAACCTCCTTAGCGGGAGGTTGTTGTGATTTTCAGAGCAGTTTCAATTTCAGAACGGTTTCAATTTCAGAGCAATACCAGCCCAGTGCCATTTAGCAACAAGCCAGGAATAGCGATATGAACACCAATGGTGGACAAGCCCTGATTAAGTCCCTCGAACTCGAGGGAGTTGAGGTCATCTTCGGCCTGCCCGGGGGAGCGATTCTTCCGGTGTACGACCCAATTCTTGATAGCCCGATCCGACATGTTCTGGTTCGTCATGAACAAGGAGCAGGGCATATGGCAGAGGGTTTTGCTCATGCCACTGGCCGCCCTGGAGTTGCCATGGTGACCTCGGGTCCCGGTGCGACCAATATCGTGACTCCGCTAGCCGATGCCTATATGGATTCCATTCCCATGGTGGTCATTACTGGTCAGGTGCCTCTTCCTTCGATCGGTACCGACGCCTTCCAAGAATGCGACACCGTCGGGATTACTCGCGGCGTCACCAAACACAACGAGTTGGTGACCCGAGCTGAAGATATTCCGATGGCAATTCGTCAGGCTTTTCATATTGCAACCACGGGTCGACCAGGGCCCGTGTTGGTGGATATTCCCAAAGACATCGTCGACCCCAGGAATCCGGCCTCGGCGATGAACTGGAATTGGCCAACAGATGCCGATGTCTCTTCGAGCATGCCTGGCTATAAGCCAACCACCAAGGGTCACCCGAAGAAGATTAAAGAGGCTGCTGCTCTGATTGCTGTTGCTCGCAAGCCGATTATCTATGCGGGTGGTGGCATCTTGAAGGCGCGTGCTGCCGAGGCCCTGCGAGAACTCGCCGAATTAACCGGCATTCCCGTAGTGACCACATTGATGGCTCGGGGGGCTTTCCCAGACGATCATGAACTCTGCTTGGGTATGCCGGGAATGCATGGCAATTACACGGCAGTGACCTCGATTCAAAAGTCAGATCTCTTGATCGCTCTTGGGAGCCGCTTCGATGATCGCGTGACAGGCAAGCTCGACGGGTTCGCTCCAGATGCAAGAATCATCCACGTCGATATTGACCCTGCCGAACTTGGCAAGGTGCGCAGGGCTGATGTCCCCATCGTCGGCGATTGCCGACTCGTGATAGAAGAGATCATCAAGGCGCTCAACGCCCTAGGTGGCCCAGAGAGTCGCATGGACATCACCCCATGGCGCCAACAAATTTCGGCCTGGCAAGAGCTGTATCCGCTTGTCTATGAGCAGTCCATAGATGGCGATTTACTCAAGCCACAGTATGTGCTCGAACAACTCCGAGATCGGTCGCCGGCAGACACAATCGTCGCATCGGGCGTAGGTCAGCATCAGATGTGGACGAGTCAATACTGGAAGTTCAACTACCCCTACACCTGGGTGAACTCTGGTGGCTTGGGCACTATGGGATTCTCTATCCCTGCGGCAATTGGGGCCAAAGTTGGCCGCCCTGATCGCACCGTCTGGGCAGTTGATGGTGACGGTTGTTTCCAAATGACTGCTCAAGAACTCGTGACTGCCGCAACGGAGCGGATTCCAGTCAAGATTGCGCTGCTCAATAACGCGTACCTTGGCATGGTTCGGCAGTGGCAAGAGATGTTCTACGGGGAGCGCTACTCCGAGGTGTACTTGTCCCCGGATTTGCCGGACTACGTCAAGTGGGCCGAGGCCATGGGTTGTGTTGCATTGCGTGTCGAGTCGCCAGATGAGGTCGGCCCGGCAATCGATAAGGCCAATGAGATTAATGATCGCCCAGTCGTGCTGGAGTTCCGCACTGATGCTTCGGAGAAGGTGTTTCCGATGGTCTCACCGGGTACGTCGAATGATCAGATTGATGTTGGCCCCCTGCAGAACGGACTCGGGCGATGACTCTGCAATCAATGAATAGTAGGAGGGTAGGTTCGGTGCCGCCGAAGTACCACGTGTTATCTGTGCTCGTCGAGAATCGAGCTGGAGTCTTGGCACGGGTGTCTGCACTGTTTGCCCGTCGCGGCTACAACATCTACTCCCTAGCTGTTGCCCCAACTGATGATGAGCGATTTAGTCGCATCACAGTCGTGGTTGATGTTGAGCAGGCACCGCTGGAACAAGTAGTGAAACAGTTGAACAAGCTGATCCACGTGATCAAGATTTCTGAGCTTGACCCGCGAGATTCCGTGGAGCGTGAACTCATGCTGGTCACGGTCAAGGCTCCGGCTGAGGTGCGGGGTCAGATCATTGAACTTGTCGAACTATTCGAGGGTCGAATCATCGATGTTGGGCGAGACGAACTAGCGCTCTCGCTTGATGAGCACCCGGAGAGACTCGATGATCTCGAGGAGCTTTTGCGGCCCTTTGGAATCATTGATTTGCAGCGAACTGGCCGTGTTGCGTTACCCAAATTAGAACGAAGCTAGTTTCGCTTCTAGTGTGTACTGCCCGAGTGCCGTTCACTCAGTTGATAATTCTCTACAAACTAGGAAGGGCTGAAGAAGCTCATGGCAAACGTCTATTACGAAAAAGATGCTGACTCCTCAATTATCGCTGGCCGCAAGGTGGCAGTGCTGGGCTATGGCTCGCAGGGTCATGCTCACGCATTGAATCTGAAAGAGTCGGGCGTTGACGTGCGCGTTGGTCTGCGAGAAGGCAGTTCCTCTCGAGCCAAAGCCGAAGAAGCAGGACTGCGGGTTCTGGATGTTGCTAGCGCAACTGCAGAGGCTGACCTCATCATGATGCTGCTGCCCGATACCGAAATCGGACCTATCTATAACTCAGAAGTTGCCCCAAATCTGAGTGCAGGCGACGCCCTGTTCTTTGCTCACGGATTCAACGTGCGCTTTGGTTATGTGAAAGCACCCGAGGGTGTTGACGTTGCCATGGTGGCACCAAAGGGCCCTGGTCACTTGGTGCGACGCACCTACACCGAAGGCGGCGGCGTGCCCTGCTTGATTGCAGTCGCGCAGGATGCAAGCGGGTCTGCCAAGGCTTTGGCTTTGTCCTATGCCGATGCCATTGGTGGCTCACGGGCAGGCGTGCTCGACACCACCTTCGAAGAAGAGACCGAGACTGACTTGTTCGGCGAGCAAGTCGTCCTGTGTGGCGGATTGACTGCTCTGGTTCAGGCAGGGTTCGAGACCCTTGTCGAGGCCGGATACCAGCCTGAGTCGGCCTACTTTGAATGCTTGCATGAGCTCAAGCTGATTGTTGACCTGATGTACGAACAAGGAATCGCTGGAATGCGCTATTCCATCTCGACCACAGCCGAGTACGGCGACCTAACTCGTGGTCCTCGGGTCATCAACGCGGCAGTCAAAGCCGAGATGAAAAAGATCCTTGGCGAGATCCAGTCCGGTGAGTTCGCAACCGAGTTCGTAGGCGAAGTGGCAGCGGGCGGAGCGAACTTCACGGCACTGCGAGAGGCCGGCAAGGCTCATCAGATTGAGACAGTCGGTGCAGAACTTCGCGGCATGATGCCTTGGATCTCTGCTGGTAAAGCCAAGGTCGAGGACATCTCCGGAGGAGACTGACACGGTGCACGTTTCTGCACCTGCATCCTCTGCCAACCTTGGGCCTGGCTTTGATTGCCTTGCTCTAGCGCTTGACTTGCCCTTTGAGTTATCAGACAGCCCTGCGCATCACGCTCTTGATGGGCAGGGCTGGCATGTTGTTGAGTCCACCCACCCGGCAGCCGTTGCATACGTTGCTGCCGGCGGAGACGCTGACGCTCACCTCTCTTGGCGCAGTCCGATCCCGCCTGGGCGCGGACTTGGGTTCTCGGGAGCGGCTCGAGTGGCTGGCGCCTACCTTGCACTGCTCACATCGGGCGCTCATCCAACTGCTGCTCAACAGCAAGCATTTGGTGTTGCAGCCAACCTTGAAGGGCATGCAGATAATGCGGCTGCCTCAACCTGGGGCGGCTTTACGGTGGCGGCGGGGGAGCAGGCCCTTTCTTTGAAGGTGCCCGAGGGCCTTGAAATGGTTGTCTGGTGGCCAGAGAAGTCAACCTCTACAAACGCATCTCGCAGCGTGCTGGCCCCCACGCTCAGTAGGGAAGCGGCAGCATTTTCGATTGCGCGCTCCTCACTGTGGGTCGCAGCGATCGCAACTGGCGACCTCTCGAAGCTACGCGTCGCCTGCGAAGATCAAGTTCATCAGAATGAACGACTCCTAGCTCGACCGGATTCGGCCCATGTCTTGCAAGAACTCTTGGCAAATCAGCAGGTGCTCGCTGCATGGCTCTCGGGATCAGGGCCAACTGTGGCAGCGCTGATGCCCGTTGGCAGTTCTGCAGGTCTGCTTGCACCCAAGCTCTTTGAGTCTGGGCGGACTCGCGTACTAGCTGTCGGCGCCACAGGCGTGAATCGCGTCTCGAGTACATCTAATACCTGACCCATTTGGTCGGGAATTGAATTGGATGAACTCCTGCCCTAGGGTGACTCCTCGTTGGATCCAATCTACGAGGAGCAGAGATGACCGAGCAGTGGGGTTTTGATACCCGTCAGATTCATGCAGGAGCCGAGCCGGATCCAGTAACTGGGTCGCGCGCTACGCCGATCTATCAGACAACGGCGTATCAGTTCAGAGACAGCGAGCACGCAGCGAACCTGTTTGCTCTCGGTGAGATTGGCAATATCTACACCCGAATCATGAATCCCACACAGGGAGTTCTCGAGGCTCGGATTGCAAGCCTTGAAGGCGCGACGACTACTGCTGTTGGCCTTCCGGGTGCCCTTGTTGTGAGTTCAGGCATGGCTGCAGAGACGCTCGCCATCTTGAACCTGGCAGAGGCAGGCAGCCATATCGTGGCTTCCGCCTCGCTCTACGGCGGAACATACAACTTGTTCCACTACACGCTTCCCAAGATTGGGATTCAGGTGAGCTTCGTTGAGGACCCCGACAACCTTGATGAGTGGGCAGCCAAGGTTCAGCCCAACACCAAGGCTTTTTATGGTGAGAGCATCGGCAACCCGCGCAACGACGTCTTAGACATTTCTGGCGTGGCCGGCGTAGCCCATGCCAATGGCGTCCCGCTCATCATCGATAACACGATTGCTACCCCGTATCTGCTCAACCCACTCGCTCACGGCGCAGACATCGTGGTGCACTCGGCAACCAAGTTCATTGGCGGCCATGGCACTGCAATCGTGGGAGCAATTGTTGACGGCGGCAGTTTCGACTTCTCTGCGAACGACAAGTTCCCACAGTTCACCGAGCCCGACCCTAGCTACCACGGCCTTGCTTACTGGCCTGCACTTGGTGCCGGCTCCTACATCATCAAGGCTCGCGTTCAGTTGCTGAGAGACATTGGCGCAGCAGTCTCGCCATTCAACGCTTTCCTCACGATTCAGGGAGTCGAGACTCTGTCGCTGCGTATGGATCGCCACATCGCAAATGCCCAGAAGGTGGCCGAGTACCTCGAAGGGCATGCTCAGGTTGAGTCCGTTGCCTATGCGGGTCTGCCTTCAAGCCCGTGGCATGAGCGAGCAAAGACCTATCTGCCAAAGGGCCCAGGTTCGGTGCCGGCGTTTGTTATCTCTGGTGGACGTGAGGCCGGAATCAAGTTTGTTGAAGCCCTCGAATTGCATAGCCACTTGGCCAATATTGGCGATGTTCGCTCACTTGTGATTCACCCTGCCTCGACAACACATAGCCAACTCACAGAAGACGAGCAGCTGTACTCGGGCGTAGAGCCAGGGATGATTCGGCTCTCAGTTGGCCTTGAGTCCATCGAAGATATTCTGGCTGACTTGGACAAGGGCTTCGCAGCAGCGAGATAGTAGATAGGTGACTGACCTCCCCTATCCCGCCGAAACACCACGCAAGCGAGAGGACCTGCCCGATAACGGGGCAGGTTCTCCCG
>WLLG01000090.1 GCA_009700815.1 Actinomycetota bacterium | reverse complement strand
TCGGTGGTCTTGTCGCCCTTGGCGGTAGTCGTAGTTGTTGACTTGCTGTCGTCGTCTTTGCTGCAGGCACCAGCAAAGAGCGCAAGGGTTGCGACCATTACTACGCCACCGATGCGCCGCCAGTTGTTTTGCGGATTCATGAGAACTCCTCTTTCCCCAGTTGGCCAGGCGGCCAGCGGTCCAGTCACGTTATCGGTCCTTTTGGGGCACGGCGGTCATATTCGCAAGATGCACAGAGCGGTCTCAGCAACCAGAGCGCAGACGCTTTTCATCAACGAGGTCATGACCGTCTAGATTTCATTATCTGACGCCCCATCAGAATTGGGGTTCTGCCGTCGCTTGAGTTCGTGAAAATCGGATTCAGGCCGTAACCAAAGGGGGTCCGGTGCCCGGACCGGACAAGCGCTGCACAGAAGATGAAGTTGTTGCCGAACTGAGCTCCGGCATGACGATTGGTATTGGCGGATGGGGGAGTCGGCGAAAGCCCATGTCGCTCATTCGAGCGATTCTTCGTTCAGACCTGACTGACCTCACCATCGTCTCCTATGGCGGCCCTGATGTTGGCCTGCTCTGCCGCAGCGGCAAGGCCCGCAAAGTGATCTCTGGGTTTGTCTCGCTGGATTCGATTCCACTCGAGCCCCACTATCAGGCCGCTCGCCAAAACGGCAGTATCCAAGCTGCCGAATGGGATGAAGGCATGTTGCTGCTGGGCTTGCAGGCTGCTGCCTGGCGTGTGCCGTTTCTGCCCACCCGCGCTGGGCTTGGCTCGGATGTCATGAAGAACATGGCTGATCTGCGCACTGTTACTTCCCCGTATGCAACTGTTCTGCCCGGTCAGAACGACGGTGGCGAGTTTGAAGAGTTGCTTGCCGTGCCAGCGCTAGAACTTGATGCCGCTTTGGTGCACCAAAATGCTGCCGACGTTTCGGGTAACTCTGTGTGGTTAGGCGAGGACCCGTTCATGGATGACTTGTTTGTGCGCGCCGCACAGCGTTCATATGTCAGTACCGAGCGGATTCTGCCAACTACCGAGCTTGCGGGTCTGGGCGATATTGCGCATCTGAAGATCTCTCGTATGGATGTGACCGGCGTGATCGAAGCGCCCCACGGTGCACATTTTACGGAATGCCTTCCTGACTATTCTCGTGATGAGGCCTTCCAGAAGCGCTATGCCGCCACTGCGAAGTCAGATGAAGCCTGGGACGAGTTCCGAGCTGAGTTCTTAGATATTGATGAGGCCGGGTACCAGGCCAAGGTGAAGGAGTTGCAGGTATGAGTGACGTGAGCACACCTACACCTAGCAGTACCGCTGTGACCCGTGCAGATATCTGCGCAGTGGCGATTGCCGAGGCGTTTCGCGGCGATGGCGAACGACTGTGCAATCCGATTGGAAACCTGCCCCTGATCGGCGGGCGTTTGGCCGCCGCAACATTTGAGCCGTATCTGGCCTTGACTGACGGCTTCTATACCCTCATGGACCCGCAGTCCCCTGATGAAGTGCCGCCAATTGCCTTACCCGAGGCCGAGCGTGTTGCGCAGAGAACAGTTGCGCATTGGAACCCCTACCGAGAGATGTTTGGACTGCTCTGGCAAGGGAAGCGCCACGTGATGATGGGTGCAACGCAGATTGACCAATATGGCAACCAGAACATTGCCGCAATTGGTGACTGGACGCAGCCACGGCGACAGTTGCTCGGGTTTCGCGGAGCGCCTGGAAATACCATCAATCACACAACGAGTTATTGGGTGCCGAACCACTCGCCACGAGTATTTGTCCCAGCAGTAGATGTTGTTTGTGGAATTGGGTATGACCGGGCGCACGCGCTTGGCCCCATTGCCTCTCGCTTCCATGAAGTCCGCCGTGTTGTGTCGAATCTTGCTGTGTTTGATTTTGAAGCCCGAGACGCCGAGGGGGTTCCCACGATGCGTCTGCGTTCGCTGCACCCTGGAGTCACCCTTGAAGAGGTACTCGAAGCCACTGGCTGCGATGTGGTGATTCCCGATGATCTTGGTGAATCTCGAGGGCCAACCGACCAAGAACTTGCGCAGATCAATCGCCTAGATCCGCGAGGACTTCGACTGAACGAGGTTCCTGAGCCGTGACTGATCTTGATCAAACTCTGGTAGCCAACTTCGACAGAACTCGCCCAGCAGCCCTGAGGACTGCGGCCTGTGAGTTGTTTGGTGTGGAGTACCCCATTGTGCAAACGGGAATGGGCTGGGTTTCTGGGGCGCAACTCACTGCAGCTACTTCTGCTGCTGGAGGGCTTGGGATTTTGGCTTCGGCCACGATGACTCTTGAGGAACTCGGTCAGGCAATCAAAAAAGTTAAGGCCCGCACTGACAAACCGTTTGGTGTGAACCTGTTGCCAAACCAGCCAGACGCGGCACAGCGACTGGACTTGATCATCTCGGAACATGTTCCGGTTGCCAGCTTCGCTGCAGCGCCCAAAGCAGATCAGGTGTCCAAGCTGAGCGATGCCGGAGTAGTTACCATCGTCACAGTGGGCGCCAAGCGCCACGCCGAGAAGGTTGCGGCGATGGGAGTCAAGGCCGTGATCGCACAGGGTGGCGAGGGCGGCGGGCACACAGGGACGATTCCCACTTCGTTATTGCTGCCGCAAGTCGTTGACGGGGTTGGCGGATCTGAAGTTGTCGTACTGGGCGCCGGCGGATTCTTTGACGGCCGTGGACTTGTTGCAGCTCTGGCCTACGGTGCGCATGGTGTGGCTATGGGTACCCGCTTCTTGCTGACCGCAGAAAGCCAAGTCCCTGATTCGATCACAGAGATTTACATGCAAACCCCGCTGACTGGAACCGTGGTGACCACTGCAATCGACGGTGCGCCTCAGCGAGTGATCCGCACCGCCATGATCGATGCTCTTGAGAAGTCACCCGGGCTGCTGCGCTTTCCGCGTGCGGCCGGTAATGCCTTGCAATTCGCCCGCCAGGCAGGAGTGTCCTTGCCGGCGCTGGTCAAGACGGGCCTTGAAATGAAGAAGGATCAGGAACTGACTTGGGCTCAAGTTGCTCTTGCTGCAAATGCTCCCATGATGACCAAGGCAACAATGGTCGATGGCGATGCACAGGTTGGAATCCTGCCAACGGGGCAGGTTGTTGGCGCAATTGAGGATCTTCCCAAGGTGGAGGATTTGCTCGAACGCATCATGTCCGAGGCCGAAGAGTGCCTCGAAAGACTGAGTGCTTCCGAGTGACGAATTGCCGATAACTGCTCGGCATAAGTTTGTAGAGCAGGACGGCACAGAACGAGAGACAACAAAGGAGTGTGTCGGTGGATCTGACATGGAGTGAATCTGAAGAGGCGTTTCGGACCGAGGCTCGCTCTTGGCTTGAGTCAAACGTGCCAACTCCTAGTCTGCCGTCTGGCGATACCAAAGAGGGCTTTGCGCTACATCTTGAGTGGGAGCATCGCTTAGCGGCAGATCAATGGGCAGTGGTGTCTTGGCCAAAAGCCTTTGGTGGTAGGGATGCCAGCCTGTGGGAATGGCTGATCTTTGAAGAGGAGTACTACCGAGTTGGAGGCCCGCAGCGGGTCACGCAGAACGGCATCTTCTTGTTGGCACCCACCATTTTTGAGTTTGGAACTGCCGCTCAACAGGATTACTACTTGCCACGCATGTCCTCAGCAGTGGACTTGTGGTGTCAAGGGTGGTCAGAGCCAAACGCTGGATCCGACCTTGCTGCAGTTCGCTCCAAAGCAACCCGAGACGAGGCTGCTGGCGGCTGGAGACTCTCGGGTCAAAAGACTTGGACTACTCGCGGAGCGTTTTGCAACTACTTGTTTGGGTTGTTCCGCACTGACCCCGAGTCTGAGCGTCATAAGGGAATGACGTACTTCATGGTTCCCCTCGAGGGCGATGGAGTCACCGTGCGGGGGTTTGGTCGCCTTGATGGCGACGAGGGTTTTGCCGAGGTGTTCTTTGACGATCTGTTCATCCCAGACGATGACGGCACTCCCGACACGATGGTGCGTGGTGGAATCCTTGGTGAGGTGAATCAAGGTTGGGGTGTTGCGATGGCGACGACTTCATCTGAGCGGGGACTCACACTGCGCTCACCGGGGCGTTTTCAGGCAACTGCAACTCGACTTGTTGACCTTGCACGCGAGCGTATGGGGGATGGCTTGAGTCAGCAGATGGCTGATGCCGTCGCCGATGCCTGGATCGATGCAGAGGCGTATTCCCTCTTTACCCTGTCGGATGTAACTGGGGTGGTTGAGGGCGTTTCAATGGGGGCCCGATCCTCGTATAACAAGATTTTCTGGTCCGAGCTTGATGTTCGCCTGCATGAGGTTGCCCTTGATCTTCTGGGGGCTGAAGCAGAGTTGGATGGTCCGTGGATGAAGGGGTATCAGTTTGCTCTTTCAGGGCCGATCTATGCCGGGACCAATGAGATTCAACGAAACATCGTGGCGGAGCGAGTACTCGGCTTGCCCCGCAAGTAATGAACCCAGCATTAATGAGCACAGCATTAATGAGCACAGCATTCGTCAGCACAGCATTCGTCAGCACAGCAAGAGCAACTAGAGAGAAGTCGGTAGGTAGATGAGATTCGCATTGACAGAAGATCAAGTTGAGTTTCGTGCTGTGGTCCGAGGCTTACTCGCAGATACCTGCGGCCCGGATGAGCTGCGTGCCGCCTGGCCTGACGCAGAAACTGCTGGTGGCGGGCCCGGTGGCGGGAATGGCCGAGTACCTGGTGCATGGTCGGCGCTTGCAGAGATGGGAGTGCTCGGCATCATGGTTCCCGAGGCCCAAGGTGGCCTAGCTATGACCGAGGAGGATCTGATCCCTTTGCTTCTCGAGGCTGGCTGGGCTGGGCTACCGGACCCTCTAGCTGCAACCGCTGGAGTTGCAGTCACCTTGTTGCGGCATGCTTCGAGTTCAGAGCCTCGGGCACAAGAACTTTTGGCGCAGATTGCTACAGGCGAGATCAGCTTGGGATGTGTGTTCGCAAACTCCTCTCGGTCAAACTCCACGGGCCTCGAATCCACCGAGTCCGCATCTGTGGTGGCTGTTTCAAACTTTGTTCCTGCAGCAACTTCGCTCGATCAGATCTTGTTGTGCCTAGACGATTCGGTGCATCTGGTTGATCCCGCTTCCCTTCACCTTGAGCGAGTGCAGTCCGTGGATGGTGCAAGGGACCTGTTTCACTTTGTTGTGCCAGCCGAGCTAGGTGAGTCAACGGCTTTGCTCACGGGTGCCGCAGCACAGGCAGCAACTCTGGCGGCTTTCGATTTCGCAGCTCTTGGTGCTGCAGCAGAACTGATTGGCTTATCTCGACGCATGCTCGAGATGACGATTTTGTATGCAACTGAGCGTAAGCAGTTTGGAGTGCAGATAGGCAGCTTTCAGGCAGTGAAGCATCACCTCACAAATGCCAGTTTGGCAGTCGAGTTTGCAGAGCCACTCGTCCTGCGAGCTGCCAACTCGTTGGCTTTGGGTAACCCGCAGGCATCTCTGCATGTTTCTATGGCTAAGGCAAAGGCTTCTGCTGCGGCCAAGGGTGCAGCGGCAGCCTCACTGCAGGTTCACGGCGCCATTGGCTACACCGTTGAATACGACCTTCACTTGTATATGAAGCGATCATGGGCGTTAGCTGGCGAGTTTGGCGATGTTGAGTTCCATCGCCGCCGGGTGAGCGCCGAACTGCTTGCCATATAGAGTGCGGCCGTAGTTCTGGGGGAATATTCACATAGCCGAGGAGACATTTGGTGAAGAGTTCAAAGTTCCGGCCGCTAGTGGTCATTGCGTGCCTAGCAGCAGTTTCTGTGATGGCTGCAGGGTGTTCTAGTAACGAAGATGAAGCAGCGAGTTCCTCAACCACGACTACCGAGAAGCCAGTTGCACCGCTCGCGGGTCCGCCCGAGCCGACCAAAGTTGCGACCCCAGCAGTAGAGGGGCCGATTACCACTGGTTCGGGGCAGGCCGTGTTGGGCCCACCAAAGTTCGATCTCTCTACGGTTGGCTATACCCAAGAAGAGTTCTTCATCTCTGGTGACGCAACCTCGTACACCTCTGCACAGCCGTTGAGCGAAGACGGAAAGTGGTCGGCTACACCTGATACTTCGGCTCCGTATACCAGCCGCATTGTGGTTCGTCGTCCAGCGAACGAGGCTGACTTTGACGGCACCGTTGTGGTCGAGTGGCTCAACGTTTCTGGTGGTCTCGATGCTGATCCGGACTGGACCTATACCCATACCGAGATCATTCGCTCGGGTTCAGCTTGGGTCGGCGTATCGGCTCAGCGAGTTGGGATCTATGGCGGTGGCAGTTCGCTGGGGGCTTCGCTTGCACTGAAGAATGCTGACCCTGTTCGTTATGAACCACTGGTGCATCCGGGTGATGACTACAGCTACGACATCTTTAGCCAAGCCGGTGCAGCAGTTTGGTTTGATGCTCTGAAGGTCCTTGGCGGGTTTGAGCCCACAACGGTGCTCGCAGCAGGGGAGTCACAATCTGCATTCCGCCTGACGACCTATGTCAATGCCATTGCTCCGCTAGCCGATGTCTATGACGGGTACCTGGTGCATAGCCGTGCTGCAAAGGGTGCGCCGTTAGCAACCGAGCCAGCAACCCCTGTGCCGGCCCCCGATCCAACCCTGTCTCGAACTGATCTCAAAGTTCCCGTGCTGGTGTTTTCTTCCGAAACTGACCTAGTGGGTGCTGGGCTCGGATATGCGCGGGCTCGTCAGCCTGACACTGCCTTCTTTGCAGGGTGGGAAGTTCCCGGAACTGCCCATGCCGATGCCTACAGTTTGGGAATCGGAGACAAAGATGATGGTTCGGGTGTGGCCGATGCGGAGCTCTTCGCAGCGATGAGCACACCGCCGGCATCGGTGTACTTCGGCATCATTAACTGTTCAAGCCCGATCAATGCCGGGCCGCATACCTATGTGGTCCGCTCAGCGCTAGCGGCGCTTCGTACCTGGGCTATCACCGGTCAGGCACCGGCGGCGATGCCACAGCTAGATCTGGATACTGCGCAGACCAACTATGTCCGCAACGAGTTCGGTATTGCCGAAGGAGGTATTCGCACACCTCAGGTTGATGTGCCGATTGCGACCCTGTCTGGTTTGGGTCAAGAGGGCCAGAGTTTTTGTGGTCTCTTCGGAACCACCGTTCCCTTTACTGCTGAGCAGCTAGCTGCTCAGTACCCTGACCATCAGAGCTTTGTAACGGCTTGGAATACTTCGCTTGATGCTTCGGTCAAAGCAGGAGCGATTCTTCAAGATGATGCAGATCAGTTGCGAACCGTTGCTGCGAACTCTGCAATTGGTGGGTAGGGAGCAGCTCAGCTGTGGCTAGCTGCCAGCTTGGACTATCTGTAGAAAGTCGACTGAGCGAGTTGAAACGCAAGAGTTGCGCGTCTGGAGTCGCCGGCTTTTTCCCAAAGGTCACCACATTCTTCCCAGTGCTCGGCCGCCGAGCCGGCATTGCCGAGCCGTGCAGCGCTCGTCGCATTGCGACCGGCAGTAATGGCTTCTCGGATCAGGTCTAGCTGCCTGGGTTGGCCAGTGAGAACTGACTTCTCTACGACCTCAAACTCAATGCTTTCTTCATCGAGGTCTGGAGGAATGAGTAGGTCTGCGCTCAGCAGTAGCCCATTTGGAAGAAGCGGGGCAGAGGCCAGCAGGAGGAACCCTTCTTTACGAAGGGCGCGGACCCACTGACCAGAAAACACGGAACTGACCGACACCCGAAAAAGGCCGGAAGGCAGTTGTTCAACCTTGCGGTAATCCTCGGGTACCTCACGCGGGACCGCCACTGTCCGCTCGTGCCGCATTAGCGCAGGTTCAGGCCTGACTGACCTCAACGGTGCAGCAGCGTCGTCGTAGTCCTCGTAAT
>WLLG01000009.1 GCA_009700815.1 Actinomycetota bacterium | reverse complement strand
TTCAGGTACAGGAAGAACTTGGAGAACTTCTCGTCCCCCTTCATATAGCCAATGGAATACAGGTGAATGAGTGCGCCAATACCCGTAATGAAGAGGCACATCAGAATACTGAGCGGGTCAGCCAAGAATCCGATGCTGACCTTGAAACTTCCCGATGGGATCCACGTAAACAAGGTCTGCGTCAGGGATCGCTCTTCCTCGGGCAACGCCAAGAGGTCAAAGAAGACCTTTACCACCACCAGGAAACTTGCCGCTACTACGCCAGTACCCCACCATCCTGCTCCAGGGTCACCAAGCTTCCTGCCAGCGACTAGCAGGACTAAGAACCCAAACAGGGGGAGGCAAGGGATGAGCCAGATCAGATTCATCAGATCAACCCCTCATCAACGAAATGTCATCGGCGTTAGCACCCTGTCGGCGACGCATGATTGCCACAATGATCCCGAGCCCAACCACTACTTCGGCCGCAGCTACCACCATCACGAAGAACACGATTGCTTGACCTGCAATGTCGTCTAATGCCTTCGAGAAGGTCACGAACGTCAGGTTGACGGCATTGAGCATGAGTTCCACACACATAAACATCACCAGCGGGTTCTTGCGAGTGAGCAGGCCAACAGCACCGATCGTAAAGATCATCGCCGCAAGCACCAGATACCAGGTTTCATTCAATGCCAGCATCAGCGGAGAGCCTCCTCTGTGGTCTCAGCTTCGCCCTCGGGAGTTTCATCTTCTGTTGCGACCTCTTCTGGGACATCTTCCTCTACTGCCGCAGCATCGTGTTTGGCTTGGAGAAGATCTGCAGTGGTTCCTTCTGGGAATTCAGCCACATCAATGGCCGAGCCTGCTTTTCGGGACAGGACCACTGCGCCAACTACTGCAACCGTCAACAACACCGAGGTGATCTCAAAAGCGAACACGTAATCAGTAAACAAAACCTTTGCGAGCGCATTGATATTTGGCTCGGATCCATCAATCGCAGCAAGAGTAGAAGCTTGGCCGGTGACTCGTGATCCAACGGATAACAGCGCAGTGAGACTCAGACCAAGAATTGCTACTGCAGCGGCGATCGCTGCGGGCCGCTGGCCAAGAATCGGATCACGGTCGAGTCCTTCTGCCTTATCAACCCCGAGCAACATAATCACAAACAAGAACAGAATCACGATTGCGCCGGCATAGACAATCACCTGAATTGCTGCCAGGAAATACGCGCCCTGCTGGATGAACAGCACTGCGACACCAAACAGGGTTGCGACCAAGCTGAGTGCATTATGAACTGGGTTGCGAAGAAGGACCACGCCAGCAGACCCAGCCAAGCAGATCGCGGCCGTGAGCAGAAAAGTAAACATCTCAACTCTCACTTACCGAACCTCCTCTTCTTTTCGGGGAGATCGGCGGTGGAATCAAAGTGGCCAGGGGTCTTGGTAGCAGGAGTTGATTCTGTCTCAGTTGATTCTGGCTCAGTTGGATCTGCGTGATCGGCATCTCCGTGCTCGCCGTGATCCTGAGCAGCATGATCATGAGCTGCGTGATCATGATGGGCACCAGCGGGAACAGGACCAGACTCATCTTCAATGCTGGCCCTCTGCGGGTCACGGACCCCGTATCCAAGCTCGCCGGCCCAAGCAACGATGCCAACAAAATCGGCATCTCCACTTGGTGCAGTTGCCCGCATCCAACCCGAACTGTCTTGAGCTGGGTCAAAGCCGCCGGACCAGTTCTCCCAAGGGAGTTGCTGCGGGTGGCCAGAATCGTCGACTAGGAGTTCATCTTTTGTATAGATGGCGTCGGCGCGATTCGTGAACGCAAACTCAAAGAGCTTGGTCTCAGTAATTGCCTCGGTTGGGCAGGCCTCGACACACAAGTCGCAATGAATGCATCGCAAGTAATTGATCTCGTAGACAAACCCGAATCGCTCACCCGGTGAGGTTGGGTTTTCTGGATCGTTATCTTGACCGCGCACGTAGATGCACTTTGCGGGGCACACACCGGCGCAGAGTTCGCACCCGATGCACTTCTCCATGCCGTCTTCA
Organism: Actinomycetota bacterium; assembly: GCA_009700815.1. Taxonomy (GTDB): domain Bacteria; phylum Actinomycetota; class Acidimicrobiia; order Acidimicrobiales; family Microtrichaceae; genus IMCC26207. The sequence goes on along the minus strand of WLLG01000009.1, from coordinate 18,787 downwards.
TAACGGTTCAGCACATGTCTGCCATGGAACCGCTCTGGCTTGGGACGGGTTTCTTCGGGATACTGCGTCGTGATGCGAGCGCCCGTGTCTGACTTAACGCCAATCCACTTCTTTATGACTACGCCGAAGCCGTTCAGGTAGCCCATCAGGTTCCTTCTCCTGGCAGCGAAACTGCCGCACGTTTTGCCGCCGAAGCTCGAATGGACAGTATCAACAAGAACGCTCCAGCCAAAAGACCTGCAACTGCAGCAAGCCCCGTAGCTACCAAGTTCCAACCTTGGTCACTGCCGACTCTGACTGCAACAAGCAACAAGAACCATCCGAGCGAGGCAGGAATCAGCAGTTTCCAACCTAGATCCATGACTTGGTCGTATCGGAACCGAGGCAAGGTCGCACGGAACAGCACGAACATGCACAAGAACACAAGCAGTTTCAAGAAGAACCAGAAGAACGGAAGAATATAGACACCGACCCAGTTCGTCAGGCCGAATGTTGGCCCAGATGGCCCACCAAAGAACAGCGTCACGATGATTGCCGACATGGTCACGGTATTGAGGAACTCGGCCAAGAAGAACATGGCAAAGCGGAACGAGGAGTACTCAGTGTGGAAGCCACCAACGAGTTCCTGTTCGGCCTCAACTAAGTCGAAGGGTGGTCGATTGAGTTCTGCTGTTGCAGCAATCGTGAAAATCACAAAGGGCACTAGGCCAGTCATCCAAACGTTCCAGCGAAACCCGGCCTGCCCGTTGACAATTGCGTTGGTGGACAACGAACCAGCAATCAGCAACACCGAGGCCAGAGCTAAGCCCAATGCTGCTTCATAGGAGACCATCTGTGCTGTGGCTCGAACCGATCCCAGCAAGGGGTACTTGGACCCAGAGGCCCAACCAGCCAGCATGATGCCATAGACAGCCAAGGAGGACATGGCAAGAAACAACAAGATGCCGATCTGTGGGTCTGCAACCTGCATAAAGGTCTGCTGACCCAGAATGGTGACGACTCCATCAAGACCGTCGTTAAAGCTGCCAGCAATCGGGACGATCGCAAAGGTCAAGAAGGCAGGCACCAAGGACAAGAACGGTGCCAGCTTGAACACAAAGGGATCAGCACGCTCAGGCATGAGGTCCTCTTTGAAGATCAACTTCATGCCATCAGCAATGGTCTGGAACAGGCCGAAGGGTCCGGCTCGGTTTGGACCGAACCTGTTTTGCATATCTGCAATAACTTTGCGCTCAAACCAGACCATCAAAATGACTGAGAGCAGCAAGCCAACAAAGGCCACTACCACTTTGATGAGCACGACGAGCAGAGTGGTAAGTCCAACCTCGCCGCTCAGGAGCGGGTCGTTGGCAAGCATTCCTGCGATCACGTGCGACTGAAGTGTGGAGGTCATGTCAGCTCACCTCAACCCGAATCTCGCAGACGACATCTGCGGAGTCGATGAGTAGGCCGGGGTCTGCACCTTCGAGATTGTGACGCAGGACAGCGGAACCCTTGGGCACTCCGGAATCAATGACTAGTGCAGCAGTGATCGAACCCTGGGGGGAACTCACCGTGACCTGAGTTCCGTCCTCTGCACCTAGCGGTGTCGCGTCGGCTGGGCTGAGGCGCACGGAAGCAGCGGGGGCAAGGCCAGAAGAAGAATCACAGTGGTGAATCTCTGTGCCTTGGTCATAGAGAGTGCGGTTGACAATGAGTCGCAACGAGTAGGAACTCTGCGGAGCAACGTGGGGAGCAACGGGAGTCACGAACGGCCTCGGCCCGAGGTCGAGGAGCAATCCATCGGCAGCATCAGGATGATCCAATGCTGCAGAACTCACACCAGCGTGCACGGCCGAGTGAGCTGTGAACTCATCCCAGAGTTCTTGAGCGTCACGTTCGACACCCAAATCTTTGCCAAGCAGCGCAGCCAACTCTGCAGCGATCATCCAGTCGGTTCGTGCCGTGCCGGGTGGGGTCACCTTCTGATTCAACCTTGTGACGCGACCTTCAAGGTTGGTGTGGGTTCCCTCGCACTCGGCGAAACCGGCTATCGGAAAGACGATGTCGGCCTGGCGAGTTGAGGCTGTCAAGAAACGGTCCAGCGAAATCACGGTTCGAGCGCCCGCCACGCCACGTCGAGCCAAGGAGCGGTCAGCGAAATCGGCAAGGGGATCCGCCCCCAACAGAATAAGAACGTCAATCTTGCTTGCAGCAGCGGCCTGCAGAATCTGCGTTGTGTCCATGCCGGCAGTTGACGGAACAGAACCCCAGAGTTCTTTCCATGCCTGGCCATGCTCGGCCAAGCTGCTTCTTCCCGGAAGCATTCCAGGAGTCAGACCGGCTTCAAGGGCACCACGCAGGTTTGCTCGACGCAGCCCCGACAAGAATGTTGCCCCGGGAAGAGCCTGATGAACTGCCGAAGCCGCAACTGCTACGCAGTCAGCAGATTCAGCCAAGTTGGCCCGACCAATCACTACATGCAGATTCTGCTCGGCTGCGAGCAGTGCTTGGGATGCCTTGGTGAACTCTGCAGCGTCTATTCCCGGAAGGCCTTGATCTGGCAACTCACCTGCAAGGAGCGCTTCAACAAGTTTGGGTAGGTCGGCCGGCCGGTAGTGCAGCGAGGCTGACGCATAGGGCGAGAGTCCTGAAGCTGCGGGACTCAGTTCGATGATTTGAACGCCGTCTTCTTGGGCGGCGTGCTTGAGGCGAATGTAGAGAACCGAGAGTTCTTCTTTGGGATCGGGGCCCATGTACAAGACTGTTGATCCAGGTGCGCAGACCTGATCAATCGTTGCGCCAGGCAGGCCCAACACAACTTCGGCTGCAAGGCCGTCGCCGAGTTGTGCATCAACGTGGTCAGTCCCGATGATTCCCTTGGCGAACTTAGCCCAGGCGTACTGTGACTCGTTGGTGAGTTGTGCGCCACCAATCACAGCGACGGAGGTTGGGTCCGCAGCGCGGATGGCGTCAGCGGCAGCGTTGAGGGCCTCGGCCCAACGAGCAGGACTTAGCGTCCCATCGCTACTGAGCATGAGTGGCTCTGCGAGGCGCTCTTCGGAATTGATCGCCTCAAAGCCAAAGCGGCCTTTATCGCACAGCCAAGACCAGTTCACGGGATCGGAATCGACTCCCTGAAAGCGCAACACCTGATTGCGACTCGACTGCACTGTGATCCGGCAACCCACTGAGCAACCGGTGCAGGTGGACTCGACCTCTTCTAAGTCCCAAGGCCGTGCGCGGAATCGATACGGCTTTGCGGTGAGGGCTCCCACCGGGCAGATCTGCACGGTATTGCCCGAGAAGTACGAGCTAAAGGGCTCATCCGGGAAGGTGGCAATCTCGGTGTTGGATCCTCGATCAATAAAGTGGATCAATGGATCGCCAGCCACATCCTTGGCAAAGCGAGTGCAGCGGTCACACAGAATGCAACGCTCTCGGTCAAGGTAGACCGTTTCGGAGATAGCAATCGGCTTCTCGTAATGCCGTTTCTCTTCAACCCAACGTGACTCACCTGGCCCATAGGCCATGGTCTGGTCCTGAAGCGGGCACTCGCCGCCCTTATCGCAAACAGGGCAATCAAGAGGGTGATTGGCAAGCAAGAACTCAAGGATTCCGTCCTGGGCCTTGGACACTTGCTCATTTTTGGTGTCCACCACCATCTCTGCCGCAACGGGAATCATGCAACTGGGCTGCAGGGCAGGCCCGCGACCAGTATCGACCTCGACTAGGCACATGCGGCACATACCCACCGGGTTCATGCGGGGGTGATAACAGAACCTAGGAATGTAGGCATCGTTGCGCTCACAGGCGTCGATCAGGAGTTCGCCGTTCTGAGCAGTGACCTCACGGCCGTCAACAGTGATGGTGACGGGATCGGTGATCTCAATCTTGCGGGGCTTTTCAGACATGGCCAACTGCTCCATGCGCCAAACTCGACTGCTCAGGCAGGTCTGTGAACGGCTCTGAGCTAACCGAGATTAGGTCTCGCTGCACAATCTTTGCCTCAAATTCATGACGGAACCTGCGGATGGCAGAGGTGATCGGCGCAACCGAAGACGGGCCAAGCGGGCAGATCGTGGTCTGCCTTGGCGGGAATGGAATTGCTTCAAGGTCATTGCCAGGATCGGCTGCCACCGGATAGGGACCCGGCGAGATGTTGTCTGCAACATCTAGCAGAAGGTCAATATCACTTGGGCGGCCGTGGCCATCGAGAATGCGCTGCAAAATCTTTTCTTCCCAAGTGGTCCCTTCGCGACAGGGGGTGCACTTACCGCAGGACTCACGTGCGAAGAATCTGACAAGTCGCAGCGCAGCACGCACGGCGTCGGTTGTCTCGTCCATAACAACGACTGCTCCAGAACCCAACATCGAGCCTTGGCCACCGATGAGCCGTCCCTCTAGGGGCAGGTCAATCTGCTCAGGGAAGAACCATGGTGCAGAGGCGCCGCCTGGAATGAACATTTTCAGTTCATGGCCGGTGCGGATTCCGTTCCCGTAGATCTCACTTTCGAACAAATCTCGGAAGGTAGTGGTTCCTTGAGGGATCTCGAAGATCCCAGGATTGTTTACATGTCCCGACAAGGCAATCAGGCGGGTTCCGGGACTTGCCTCGGTACCAACCGAGCGGTACTGCTCAACCCCGTGGTTGAACAACCAAGGAAGGTTCGCCAGTGTCTCGACGTTGTTGACGATAGTGGGGGCCATATACAGGCCTTTGGCCGCTGGGAAGAACGGCGGCTTGAGTCGGGGCATACCGCGATTGCCTTCAAGTGACTCAATCAGCGCAGTCTCTTCACCCACGATGTAAGCCCCCGCACCCCAGTGCAGAACGATGTCTACGCTGAAGTCGGTCCCAAGAATGTTCTTGCCAATCAGGCCGGCTGCGTAGGCCTCATTGAGCGCCGCAGCTAAGCGTTCATGAGCATGGGGCATTTCCCCCCGGGCATACAAAAAGACTTGGGCAGCACCGATGGCATAGGCAGCGATGAGGCAACCCTCGATGAGCTGATGCGGATCGCGCTCCATGAGCAGGCGATCTTTGTAGGTTCCTGGCTCGGACTCGTCACCGTTTACCACGATGTATCGAGGCCATACTCCCGGCGGGCAAAACCCCCACTTAACCCCAGCCGGGAAACCAGCCCCACCGCGGCCGAGCACAGTTGCGTCTTTGACCACCGAACCCACCTGGGCGGGGCTCATCTCTAGTACTTGGCGAAGCGCCTCGTAGCCTTTGTAACTACCAGAAGAGGTGTAGCCGGCCAGAGTATGGCCATCTGGAACACCGAAACGCGAGGAGACAACTGCTGGTACTCCTTCGGCCATTTTGCTAGCAGGTGTCACGGTCCCGATCATGAGTCATTCCCTACTGCACTAGGAGTACCTGCATCTGCCGCAGCGGCTGCTTCGGCAAGTTCACGATGACGCCGCAACCAGACTGGCTCTGTCTGATCCTCGGGCGGAGTGATATTCGCAATTCGATCCTCGCCCAGATCTTGGCGAACTTTGCCAAGCGTTCCGTGCGCTGGAACAACACCATCAAGTGCCCCGCTTCGCAGCTCCTCGATCAGTTGGTCGAGGTCCTGTGGGGTGAGGCGATGGAAATAGCGGTAGTTCACCTGCACTGCCGGGGCTTCGGTGCAAGCCGCAATACATTCCACGTCTTCCAGCGTGAATAAGCCATCGGCAGTCGTGCCGCCGGGGCGTATTCCAAGGGTCTGTTCTGCATGCTCCAAGAGTTCTTCGCCGCCTAGAAGCTGACATGAAATGTTGGTGCAAACGCCCAAGCAGAACTTGCCAACGGAATGCATCTTGAACATCTCGTAGAAACTGGCCGTGCCGAGCACCTCGGCAGAAGAACACCCCACCAACTCTGCAATCTGCGCCATTGAGTCATCGGCAAGGTACCCATCTTGTTCTTGGGCAAGATGGCAGAGCGGGATGGTTGCAGACTTAGCAACCGGATAGCGGCGGATGATTTCTTGGGCCAATCTCAGGTTGGCAGGCGAAAAACGGCTCATCGATCTATCTCACCCATGATGGGGTCAACCGAGGAGATAATGGCCACCGTATCGGCAAGGAAGGAGTCTTTCATGAGGTGGGGAAGAGTCTGAAGGTTTACAAAACTCGGTCCACGAATGTGCATACGGAATGGCTTCGAGGAACCGTCCGAGACGATATAGCAACCCAATTCCCCCCGAGGACTTTCTACGGCGACATACACCTCTCCCTCGGGGACTTTGAATCCCTCGGTGAAGATCTTGAAGTGATGAATGAGCGCTTCCATAGACTCGTCGATTCGAGCACGAGGTGGCGGGGTGACCTTTTTGTCCTGAACCCGATAGTCACCCTCGGGCATCTTTTCGATGATCTGGCGAACGATACGCATCGACTCACGAATCTCGGCCAAACGGATTGAGTATCGATCAAAACAATCGCCAAAAGAGCCAGCGATGACATCGAACTCGACCTGGTCATATTTCAGATATGGCTGGTCGCGGCGAAGGTCCCAGGCGTAGCCTGTGGAGCGGAGAATAGGCCCAGTTGCGCCAAGAGAGAGGGCCTCTTCGGCTGTAATGACACCCACACCTTGCAGACGGTCGCGCCAGATCGGCTGCCCTGTCATGAGCAGATCAAACTCAGCGAGTCGATCCGGGATGATGTCGAGAATCGCGGAGAGTTCTTCCTCCCAGCCGTCAGGGAGATCTGCTGCTACTCCGCCAGGACGGATGTAGTTGTGATTCATTCGCAAACCTGTGACGGCCTCGAAGAAGCGCAGCACCTCTTCACGTTCGCGCCACCCGTACAGCATCATGCCAACAGCGCCAAGGTCCATGCCGTTAGTGGCCATGAACAGCAGGTGCGAGCTCATTCGGTTGAGCTCGGACATCAGCATGCGAATCCATTGCCCACGATCTGGCACTTCGATTCCAAGCAGTTCTTCTACTGCTAGCGAAAACACCAACTCATTAAAGAGCGGTGCTGCGTAATCCATCCGAGTGACGTTGGTGGCACCCTGCAGGTAAGTGAGTTCTTCACCGGTCTTTTCCATGCCGGTATGCAAATAGCCAATGACAGGCTTTGAACGCGTGATCGTCTCGCCGTCCATCTCAAGTACGAGTCGCAGCACACCATGTGTCGAGGGGTGCTGCGGGCCCATGTTCATGATCATTCGCTCGCCAAGGCCCTCTTCGGTGGGGGCCTGGTAGCCGGATTTTTGCTCGGCTTCAGTCTCGGAGAGTCGCAGGACTGACCCATCAGAGGTGAGGCGATCGCGCGCGGAATTGAGAGTGGTCAGATCAGTACTAGTCATCGCGCTGTTGAAGCACCTTTGAACTGAACCGGGATTCGGCCAAGTTCGTAGTCTTTTCGAAGGGGGTGGCCAACCCATTCATCAGGCATCAAGATGCGGGTCATATCGGGGTGGCCATCAAATCGAATACCGAACATGTCAAAAACCTCACGCTCGGGATTCTCTACAGAGGGGTGGATCAGAAACAAGGTCGCTAGCTCAGGGTCGGATTCTGGAATCTGCACACGCAACCTGATGCGACTTCTGTCGCTGTGACTTAACAGTCCTACCACGACCTCGAACCGTTCCGGGGCAACTCCCGCAGGCAGATTTCGATTTGGTCCGTAGCCCAGATAGTCGACCCCACACAGGTCTACGCACATCCAATAGCCAAGCTCTCTCAACGAACTAACTAGTGCGACGTACTCATCTCTAGAGGGGTGAAGCACGACTTGGCCACGTGACTCGCTCACAGGCACACCATGCAGAAGTTCGGGCTGTGGGAGTTCCTCTTCGAGTACCTCTTCTACAGACTCCTCGGCTAGCTCGGCGTCATCTATGGATGGAGTCTCGGCATCTGACATCACCGTGTTCCGATAGTCAACGCCGAGGATGTCGGCAGTTGCAGTTCATCAAGATGCACTCCTGCTCCTGCACCAGTCACTTCTCGGCGCCGCATGATTTCGCCGGTCTCGATAAGTTCGTGCAGCGTCACAATCGCCTGCAGCAGGGTTTCTGGGCCTGGGGGGCAACCAGGTGCGTAGACATCAACAGGAACGATGGTGTCGACTCCCTGAACCAAAGCGTAATTATTGAACATGCCTCCCGATGAGGCGCACACACCCATAGAGATCACCCATTTAGGTTCCATCATCTGGTCATAAATCTGCCGAAGAACGGGTGCCATCTTTTGAGAGACACGCCCGGCAACAATCATGATGTCTGCCTGACGAGGCGAAGCACGAAACACTTCCATGCCAAACCTTGCAAGGTCATAGTGCGGACCACCAGTTGCCATCATCTCTATTGCACAACAAGCGAGGCCAAATGTGGCGGGCCAAGAACTATGTGAACGTGCCCAGCGAATCAGGTCTTCAACTCGTCCCGTCAGGAAGTTGTGCTCCAAGCCAGCTAGGCCATCGGCTTGAACATTGGCAACGATTCCCATTAGGCCACCTCACGCACGGCGTCACCGATTGGCTGCTCGCCTGCCTCGCGACCATCAGCACCAACTCGGCGGATGGTGGTTTCGGTTGTTCGATCGCTAGCGAGCAGCAAGCTGGAGCGCCGCAGGTGTTGCACTGGGCCCCAATCCAAAGCCCCGTTACTAATCAGGTACAAGAAGGACTCAAACACTGCCGCAGAGAAGATCAGAATTGCTGCGAGGCCATACCCGCCCAATTCTTGGTACACCATCGTAAATGGGTAGAAGAAGATGATCTCAATGTCGAAGACAATAAAGATCATGGCGATGAGGTAGAAGCGGACAGGGAATCGCTCTGGTGGTTCTTCTACATCAACGATTCCGCACTCATATGCCATCACCTTCGCAGCCGTGGGCCGCGCTGGCATCAGGATCTTTGATGTCAACAAACTGATCGCGCCAAATCCGGCAGTCAGAAGTAACAGCGCAATCAAAGGCAGGTACTGCGCCATCTCAGCTGGCCTTTCCGTCCCAAGCAGCACGCATCGCGGCAGACTTCTTGTCACGGGTGTGCAGCATCCAACAGAACACAAAGAACAAGATTCCGCTGAACAGCGCAAACAGTGCAGGGATGACTCGCTTATTACCAAGATTGCGCTCGAGAATCACTGTGATCGTCGAGGCCGTGGTATCGATTTCTGCCGGAGGAGGCGCCTCACCTGGAGCGACTACCACCTCGGCATTTTTCTGAATGGTGATTGCCGCAAACAGGGTCGGGTTCTTGACCTGCAGGGTAGTTTCAATTCGATGGAGGGCCCTCTGGAAAATTGAACGCTCGCCCTTGATGGTCTCTGGCTCGGCTGCTGTCTTGCCGCCGTAGAAGAAGACATCCTTGACGGTGTAATTCGAGGCCGTGGTGTCAGTCCCAAATACCTGCGCAGCAGCAATCGCCGCATCTGAAGAAGCAATGGCCTCGCCTCGGCGCGAGTCTGACTCTGCCAGAATCCGCCAACCACCGAGTTGAGTGTCGAGCTCAGTCTTGAGCTCCGGAACCAAGGTGGCTACTTGGGTGAGCGACTTAGGCACAAATCCCTCGCCCTCGGTTGACTCAATCTGAGCTCTCACCTCGGGGTTATTTGCCTCGAAACTCGTGAGGAGTTCTTGTGCGGACTTCACCTGACCAGCTGAAGGGTCCGTATTGGGGAGTTTGTCGACATGCTCGGTGACGGTGGCGGAATTGCGATCAAAGTTGATCTCTCTTGCAGTCCACGAAGGGGCTGCACCGATCATCCCAATCCCGTAAATAGTCCAGAAAATGCCAAGCGAGAAACACCAGCCAGTGAGGGCCGCCATGGTGATCAGGAACCCAGTTCGGATTCCGGTGTTGGTTGCGTTGAGTAGGTAGACCGACCCGACGAGCGCCCCGATAGAGGCCATAACCACGAGTACGCCACGGATGGCCGGATCGAAGGCAATTGCTGCAATGAAATACCCTGCACTTGATGTCATATTCAGATCCAGAGCCTTTACTGCTGACCGGCGAAGGTCGGGGAGTTTGCGGTTCCTGCTACCGGTGACTTGACGGTGGAATCGTTGGACAAGTTTCGCTCGTAGGTTATGACTGCCCAGACCTGTTCGGACTTGAGCATGCCAAACGCGCCTTTATCGGGAATACCCTTATCTGCTTGGCCCGTGTTTGGATTCGCACCAAACGCAGGCATCTGCGGATTGCCCTGCCGGCGAGAGAAGTAGCCAATGCCAGGCTTCATACCATTCCAAATCAAGTCAAAGTGCTGTTGCTCAGTTGAGATGTTTTGGATGCCCTCAAGATTTGGCCCGAGAGACCCTTTTTGCAGGCGAGCAAAAGGTTGCCAAGCTTGGCCGTAGCTCGCACCGGCGACATGGCAACGAGCACAAGAGTACGAACCCGCAGCAATCTCTTGATTATTGAAGATGATTTCTCCAAGAGCGAGTTCGTCAGCACGTGACAAACGGTTGGCATCAACGGGTTCGCCATCGCCTCGGTTGGACTTACGTACTGTCATCATGCGGTCGTACAGGCCAGCATCAAGGCCCTTGACATAGTCATCCATTGTTGCTGCTACTGCTACAGGATCTTTTTGGACTGACCAGAGGTAATCGATCAGGTTGTCGATCTGCTGAGTGGTCAGCGGGCCGCCACCAGGGCCTCCCCAAGCAGCCATCGGCGATCCGGGACGCCCATAGTTTAAGACGTAACGAACGCCCTCTTCAGAGTATCGATACAGCACGTTATTGAGTGCAGGCGCAGCCCATGAAACCTGATCGACGAACTGGCCGTTCTGGTCATTGATGATGTACGTGGCAACACCGCCGCTACCCTCGCCGCCGTGGCAAGCAACGCACTGAGCACCCAACTCATATAGTTCTTGGCCGCGCTCCACGAACGTCTCTTGGAATGCCTCCACGGCTCCAGCTTGACGGCCAGGCTCTGCTAGCCAGTACAGCGGAAGTGCAACACCAATCAGAGCCAAGAGTCCGGCAGCTGAAAACAAGGCCATATTGAGCTTCTTGCCTTCTAATTCCTCATCGTCGTAATAGGGCTTGCGGTTCGCGGCAAGCTCAATTTCGGAGCCGACCTCGGCTCGTGAGGCGCGCATATTTGCGATCAACCAAGCGATCATTCCCACCACTACTACGGCAAGGATGACGAACCCGACTACTCGTTGTGTTGTTGCTGCGACGATCATTTACGTACTCGTTTGTTTTCTCAGGTGCCCGGGCGAACCCCAACACGGACTGAATAAATCTGCGGTCAAGGCCGCAACAAAGTCTGCTTAGTGCGCTTTTGCTCCACCCACACAGTGGGGACCCTCGGCCTCTTGGCCAGTGGTATTCGTTCCGATTGGCGGGCCTTGAATCACTTGTCCGGTGTTCACGATGAACACGCCACCGTTGACCTCCATGGCAAAGCGATCCATACCCCGAGGAGCCGGGCCACCCTTCTTTTCTCCGACCTGGTTGTACTGCGAACCGTGGCAGGGGCACTCAAACCACTGTGAACTCTTGCAGTCAGGTACGCGGCATCCAAGGTGAGGGCATTTCTGATAGAGAGCAACAAGGCCTGCCTCCATCCCCGTAAGTTCGGGGGCCGAGTACACCGTTTTTGCCTTCGCAAGTGCGGCCTCGGGGTACTGAGTCACCCACATGCGGCCCTCGGGCTTATACAAGAAACCATTGTTTCTCTCGATATCGGCGATCACATCGCTGACCTTGCCGACTCTGATTTTCGATCCGAACCCGCTGGAACCTGATGGCCACAGGAAGCCAACAATTGCGACACCAAATACGCTGATGCTCAATCCAAACAGAGCAAAAATGGAGCGGTTCAGGAACTGCCGGCGTGTCACGCCATAGGCCTCGGGATCTGGAGGGGTCCACGCAACAGGAGCCTTGGTAGAGACCGGGGCAACCTCGGTGCTTGTGCGAGCAAGAACTGCTGCACGCTCTACCTGCTTGCCAGTTGCTGATGGCTCGACATCCTCCACGGGCGCTGCCTTACGAGCAGTCCGGTCTTTCTTCACGGTCTCTCCGGCCAGATTCCCGACCGCAGCACCGGAATCGCGACGCTTTGAAGCACCCACAAGTGCAATTGCAGCGAGCAGCACAACCAGAATAATGGCAATGATAAATAACGCATTCATGATGTAATTGACCTCACAGTTCGAAGAAGACGCCGCCGGTCCACGGCAGCGTAAAGAGGAATCCGGGACCACGGAAGAACGACCCGATCGTGACGAGTACACCCCAGAACATCAGGTGAACAGTCATGAGTGCAATGGCGAACTTACGGTCCTCTGGGCGCTTTGAAGGGTTCTTGTCCATGTAGGGCGCCAAGATCAGCAAGAAGATACCCATTCCCGGAATGGTCACACCAGCAACCATTGGGTGGAACATCGTCAGGAGTTCCTGCAGACCTAGGAAGTACCAAGGTGCCTTGGAGGGGTTCGGGGTCTGGTTGAAGTTGGCCAACTCCAACAGAGGTGCGTTGACCAACCAAGAGAAGATGAACAAGAAGGCTGTGCAGACGAGTGCGGCCACAAACTCAACCACGAGCAAATGCGGCCACACATGCACCTTGTCTTGAGGCTTCGCTTTAACGTCTTGAATCGACCCAGACTTGACCACAGTCAGCAAACGCTGCGTGTGACCACCAGGTCCGGCCGCTAACGGAGGACCCCCGCCCGCAACAACAACTGCTCCACCGACCGGAGCGGTAACTACCGCAGTCGCCGTGCCGCCTGCAGCAGTAGAAGGGTCTGCCTCTGCAGTAACGGCTTGCTTGGACTTTGCAGCCTGAGACCGGGCCAGCAAATGCGCTGGGATTCGACTATCAGACGCAGCTGCCTCTGCTGGAGCGGCCGACTCTGCTGGAGCGGCCGACTCTGCTGGCGCGGCGGACTCTGCTGCCTTAGCAGCGGCTTTCTCTTTCGCAGCTTGCGCCCGCTTCAGTAGGTGTTCTGGTACCTCAGTCATGCTTGCTCACTTACTACTACTCCGTGTATCCCGGAGAAGGTCGATAGGACGTTGACACTGTGGGGGAACTCAGTCATTGCAAAAACACATCATGTGGGCACGTCAGCCCTTAGAGCGGCCCGGAAATACCGCCATCTTTGCGGACTCTCCAGAAATGGATAGCCATAAAGATCACAGTAATGAACGGGAAGAACAGAACATGTAACACGTACCAACGCAACAGCGTGTTGGTCCCAATTTCGGCTCCGCCAAGAAGCACGAAACGCACTTGATCGCCAAAGACTGGCGTGTAGCCAATCATGTTCGTACCTACTGTCACTGCCCAAAGCGCTAGCTGGTCCCAAGGCAGTAGATAACCGGTGAAGGAGAGCAGCAAGGTGAGGGTCAGCAGGATCACCCCAATCACCCAGTTGAACTCACGGGGAGCCTTATAAGCGCCGTGGTAAAAGACTCGAGCCATATGCAAGAACACAGCAATCACCATCAGGTGAGCGCCCCATCTATGCATATTTCGCACGAGCAAGCCAAAGGTCACCGAGGTCTGCAGGGCGTAGATGTCATCCCAAGCCTGAGCAGCAGTAGGGCGGTAGAAGAACATCAAAAAGATGCCGGTCACCGTCAGAATGATGAACAAGAAGAAGCTCAGCCCGCCAAGGCAGAGTGTGTAACTGACCTTGACTGCATGTCGCTTCACCTTTACGGGATGCAAGTGATACAGCACGCTGTTCATAATCACGTACGAACGGTTCCTGGGGCTATCGGAATAACCCTTTCGGAAGATTGAACCTGGCCGGAAAATTGAACCCCAAGCTTGTGACTCTTGGGTCTTCTCCCAGACTTCGCTCATTTTTTCTTGGGCTCGTTCGCCTCGGGAGCCTTGCATTGTCTTTGCCACTACTGCTCCTTCGCCTCTTCATTCGTCATACGTTTTTATTCTCCTGCGTAATAGATAGGTGTGTTGGCGGCACTGGCCTAAGCCAAGCGCATCCCGTAGCCATATCCGTGAGTATTTGTTCGTTGGTGCGGGTCCCCGGCGGCCGATGGGTCGCCGATTTTGCCCAGGATGATGACTCCAGTGGGGCAACGATCCACACAGAGTGCACAGCGTGTACAGACATCATCGTCAATTAAGAACAGCACATTGTCGGTCGGATCAGTTCCTGGCAGGTCAACACCAATTGCCTCTTCAATGCTCGAAGGGCTCACCATGTGAATGCATTTCCAAGGGCAGATGTCGACACAGCCCTCGCACTGAATGCACTCGGACTGATCAATGTGGATGAACTGCTTGGGCTTAACGGCCCGGGCGAGATAATCGGCGTCGACCTCTTGCAAGATGTAGTCGTCGCGGAACTCTGGCAGTGGTGGATTCGCATCAGTAGTTGCCATAGTGCAGTCCTTCCGTCACGCCTGTTTCACAAGGGGACGACCGTACGTCGAGGTTGGCTCAATTGCTTTGGTTGCATCGGCCCGCTTCCCGCGATTTTGCCACCAGGCCCAAATCCACATTTGCCCACCAAGGAACCCTACATAGAGCAGCACGGCGACGATGTCTCGAATGGCTCGCGCATTGATCATGATCGGGAACCAAGGTGTCTCGATGGTCCAACCGACAAACGGAAGGGTCGCTGATCCACCAGGTCCCAACCAGATCAGGTCTGGACGCCAGCCGAGTTCTGCATCTGCCAAGGTCAACCACTGATGGGGTACAACGCCGTAGATCCAAAAGATGATGAAGAAAATATAGGTACCCGCCAGCATTGCCTCGCCCCAGGTGAGCGGGGTTCCCACGGGACGCTTCTTGGCGTAGGGGAAGATAGGAGCAATCATCGCTGCTGCAATCAGTAGCGCCATCAGGAATGCAACCACGAGCGAGCTCCTGTCTGGGTAGAAGAACTTTCTTTGGAGCCAAGCCCGGTTGCGGGATGGACGCCAGATTCGGAAGAGTTCTGAGGGTGTGAATGGTTCATGAAGTCAAGATTTTCTTCGTACTGCTGAGTCTGTCACTGGCACAAGCCTCTGAGGTGTCAGGACAAGCGCTTTGTGAAAGACATCACAAGTCTAGATCGCATGTGTCAGTCCAGAGAAACACTCTGACCTGCTCACACTTGTTGGTTTACCACGGGAAGATAGTAGGTGACACATTGAGCAAGGAGTTTCGTCAGCTGTGACGGATCTTGCTGTCTTCCTACAGGTGCCAAGTTCGCGATATATTCAACCTGTCCAAGTAGGTATATAGGTTCTGACTTGGGCGACAGCAACGCTTCGTGCGTAATGTGAGAGTTGACACCTAATCGTAGGAACATCAACAGCCGAGCGCCGCGGAGGCAGGGTTGACCGAAGTACCAGAACATCTCCTAGCTAGAAGCCGAGCACGCCGTGAAGCAATGGGCGGCGGAACTGGCGATTCAGCACCCAGTGACAGCAGCCCTGCCGCCACTGGTTCTGAAGCCGTAGTGCCTGCTGCTAGTGCTGCTCCAGCAGCCGCAGCCGCAGCATCGCCGGCCCTAGTAGACAACACGCCTGCTGTTCCAGACCCCGTCGCACCTTGGGTGGCTGCCGCACAGAGCCGTCAGAAGATTCCCTTCTGGGCAATACCAGTTCTTGCGCTGTTGCCTATCTGGGCAGCGATCTACATGCTCACACTCGACACCCCAACCCCGACAGAACTCGGTCCGTACGAGGCCGGAGCCGAGGTGTACAACAACAAAGGCTGCTCAGGCTGCCACGGTGGTGCAGGCGCCGGTAACGGCAATAACCCAGCGCTCATTGGCCCGACCGGTGCGACCAAGGTGTTTACGGTCCCGGCAAATCAAGTGACTTGGGTAATTCTTGGGTCCGCCGGCTATAAGGCTGCCGGGTTGGAGACCTATGGAGATGCCGACGTCGTGCGGCCAATCGGTGGCGGTATGCCAGCCTGGGGTGAGGTACTCACTGCCGACGAAATCATGGACGCAATTCTTCATGAACGATCTGCCCTCAACGATGAGAAGTTCGACATCGCTACTTGGCGTGATGGCTTCGAAGAGGCCCTTTCGGCACTACTACCCGCAGAGCAAGTTGCGCAGTTCACCGCAGTGCTTGATAAGTGGGAAAAAGATCCTCCGGCACCTGCCGCGTGAGCAAACTGAATCCAAAATGGACTCGAGCCAATGGCCTGATCCTGATTTTTTTTGGAGCAGCGCTTGTGCTCGGTGTTGGTCTCATCTTGATCGAGAAGAAGCCAGCGAGGCCAGAGGCACAGGGGCAGGCCGCTACTGAGACTGATTCCGAGCAAGGCAGTTCCACCACCATGAGCGTCAATACCTTGCCGCTCGATGATCTCTCCGTCACGGCAATTACAGAAATGAGCGGATTAACTTTTCCGACAGACATGACCGAGTTCTTGACTTCTCGCGGTGACACGAACCGTCAACTCGATCTGACTTTTGTGATTCCCTCGGCCTCTGCTGCAACCTTCTTGGCCGACTCGGGTCTGCCAGCACCCGTTGCGAATAAGCGACTCGTGATCCATAGTTCGCCGCTGTGGAAAGTGAATCCGCCAGAGGGGTCCACCATTAGTAGCTCCCAAGGGAAATTCGGTCAGGTCAAGCGGGCCGTAGAACTCGTTGGCGAACGCCCCGGCTTCATTCGCGCACGCGTCGTGATTACGCCCACCTGAGCTGACTGGCCAACGGAGCAAGCAGAGCCACAGCCAGAGCCAGAGCCAGAGCCAGCAGGTCCGACTACTTCCCGGCTTGCAGGAGCTCCTCTAGCGAAACCCGAAATGCTCGCTTGCCAGAAGCCCGCAGGGCAGCAAGATCACCGTCAGCCTGTGCGTGTTTGAGCTCTCCGAAGCTAAAGGTCTCGCCAGGAATCGCAACGTCTGCTTCGTCATTACTGACGACTTGAACAAACACCATGCGGTCGGGTCCTCCCTTATGGAGTTGCCCCGTTGAATGCAAAAACCGCGGCCCGATCCCCAAGGTGGTGGCAACTTCGCAAGCACGGCCGAGGGCCAGCCTTGAGGCTTGCAGCTCCGGTTCAAGAACTGGATCAACAAAGGCGCCAATCACGAGCGCGTCCCCTGGCCGTAGCTGCCCGAGCGCCTGCTGTAAACCAGTCTCCTCTGGTGCCTCGCTCCGATTGGTCAGGATCCCTCGAGCTGCGAGCTTGGCTGATTCGACATCTGGCTGGTCAAAGGGATTGATCCCCAACACCACTCCGGCAATGGTGGTTGCGAACTCCCAAAGAAACACCTGAGCCCCCATATCTTGGGGCTCTTCAACGCCAAGATGGACAGAGGGGCCCGGAAGGCCATCTTCGCCGAAGCTGCTGAGGTCAACATCACCAATCACCACGTAGAGCCTGTGTTCGGCGTCCGGTGAATCAGCGGGCTCGCCAACTACGGGCAGAACTCCCACTCCATGCTTGCCTGTTGACTCAGCAATCAGTTGCTCAACCCAACCTCCGAATGCAGCAAGTGGCTCCTCGATCAGAAAGGTCAGCTTGTCTCGACCGTGCTGAGCTGCCACTGCCATGAGCGCACCGAGCTGACAACCCAGATGATCCTCCACGGCCACGTCGCGGCCGAGCATGTCGGCTGCCTCTTCAGCGGTGCACAGCAGATCATCGGCGTCGAGACCCATCAGAGCGCCTGGCACCATACCGAAAGCTGACAGTGCTGAGAAGCGTCCTCCTATCTCTGGAACCCCGTGAGCGATGAATCGAAAATCTCTCGATGCGGCCAACGCTTCTAGGTCTGAACCGGGGTCCGTAATCGCCACAAAGTTTTTTCCGACGCTCTGCCGGTTCCAGAAGTACGCCAGATGCGACCGGGTCTCGATGGTGCTTCCCGATTTTGAAGCCGCTACCACGATGGTTCGCTCCGGATCACATTGAGCAGCAGTTCGCAGAATCGCTGCAGGGTCAGTCGAGTCCAGCACGATCAATTCGGGGAACCCCTCGCCGGGTGCAAAGGTGCGGGCCAAGACCTCGGGGAACAAACTCGATCCGCCCATTCCAAGGATCAGTACATGATCAAATTCACCTAGATCTGTGTGGCTTGCACCCTCTGCAATTTCATCTGCACTGAGCACCCAGCGTGGCCACTGTCGCAAACTGTCCTCGATGACATGTAACCAACCCAGGCGATTTGCAACCTCTGTCGGGTCAGTTTGAATCGCGGTGTGATCCCCATCCCAAAGCTTGTCAACCACCCGATCCTCTGCAAGCTTTTTGAGTGCTGCAGTCCAGTCTTGTTCAAGGTCTTGTGGGTTGAATCCTGCGGTAATCACCGTTGCAGGCTACCCGTCTGACTGTTCGATGACTGACCGCCAAATCAAAATCTGGGCAGGCTACCTAGACAGGAGGTCCGGGTCTCGGTGACCGCAAACTCCTCAGGCTCCGTAGGAGTCGGTCAGCCATATGACCAAAGGTTGAGCTAGGCAGCGTTCCAGTCGCGACCTGGTCCAGAATTCCATTCAGCGAATCCTCAGTCGTTGAGATGCGTCGAGCACGAAGCACAAGAACCCCATAGCCAAGCGCGCACGAGATCGGGATGCCGAGCAAGGCCAGCATGGCCAACCCAATGCCTGCCGCCATATCTAGAGCGCCCCCACCACTCCCATTCGCCACAGCAGCTACGACCCCACACACGGCAAAGGCAGAGCCCAGAATCGCAGTTCCCGCAGCACCAACTACTGCCGCAGATCGCTCCGCGTGTAAGTCCGCAGAGAGTGCAACCAACGCGCTCGGTTCACCTGCAGGTCCCGACTGAGCAGCAGCGGTGGAGACACTCAAACTCGGCAAGAGGCCCAACTCTTCAGTACCCATAACTGACCGAGCGCTGCGATCTACTGACGCCGCGAAACCAG
>WLLG01000089.1 GCA_009700815.1 Actinomycetota bacterium | reverse complement strand
GTAGCCATGGTGGCTCTCATCGCAGTGGGTTTTATCGGCGTGCAGATCGGTGTGTTTGTCGCTGTCACTGTCTCGCTCGTGGACCGGCTCCGGCGTCAGTACCACCCAGTCGACCAAGTGCTCCTTGACGAGCATCAGATTGATCCCATCGTGGCAGCGCGGCTGGGAGTAACCCATGTAGACGGGGCGATTGTCTATCGGTTCGGCGGATCAATCCTCTTTGACAATGCCGACTGGTTTGCAGAGCGGGTGCGCGAGCTCCTCAAGCAGGCGGTGACCCCGGTGACGTTGTTCGTTGTGGATTGTCGAGCGGTTGAGGATATTGACTTCACTGCATCAGGGGTCTTGGAGGAGCTCTGTCTTGATGTGAGCTCGCAAGGCGCTCACTTTGTCCTCACTGAGGTGTCGCCCGAAGTGCAAGAACTGCTGACCGAGTACGACCTCTCTCGCCACCTGCACTTCACTGATGACATCGAGATTGCATTTGCTCAGTTCGGCCCAGGTGGTCCGCAGAGCTAGGTTCAAGCGCTCAGCGCACATGTGCGCTCCGGTCTGAAGGCAGGTCACGTGAAAGTTCTTGCACCCATTTACGGTCTCACGGATGCTGGGGCCGAGGCCCAGCGACTCCAAGCTGCCGGCGTAGACGGCGCGTTCACATTTGAGGGCCCTCACGACGTTTTCTTGCCGCTTGCCGTTGCCGCGGCAGCATCAGATTTATCGCTCATGAGTAACGTCGCCATCGCGTTTCCACGAAACGCGGTGCATATGGCCCACTCGGCTTGGGACCTGCAGCAACTCTCGCAGCACCGATTCACTCTTGGCCTCGGCACACAGATTCGCACGCATATCGAGCGAAGATTCGGCGAAGAGTTTGACCACCCGGTTGAGCGAATGCGAGACACCGTGGGTGCACTGAGAGCAGTATTTGCATCTTGGCAGGATGGTGTCCCGCTTGACTACCACGGTCAGTATCGGACCCACACGTTGATGACTCCTATCTTTTCGCCGCAGCCCAGCGAATTTGGACCTCCCTTGGTTGTAGTGGGTGGCCTAGGACCAAAAATGTGTGCCATGGCAGCCGAGGTTGCCGACGGTCTTGCCGTCATGCCGGTCACATCGGAACAGTTCTTTACGGAGCGGACGCTTCCTGCAGTGCAGAGCGGCCTTGGCCGCCGAGATGCTGCAGTCGGGACTGCTGAAGAGTTCGAAATTTTGCCCGAACTCATTGTGTGCGTGGGCCGTACCTCAGAGGAGCAGGATGCCGCAGATGCAGGATGTCGCGCTTTGCTGGGTTTTTACGCTTCGACGCCTGCTTATAAGCCGGTTTTTGAGATCGAAGGTAAGGGTCATATTCAGCCACTCGCGCGCAGCTTGACTCGTGAAGGTCGCTGGGAGGACCTAGCCGAGTTGATCGATGATGAGTTGCTTCATGCGATCGCCGTGCGGGGCACCCCGCAAGAGGTCGCTGCTCAGATTGCGCGCCGATATGCAGCGCACACCGGCAGAGTTGCGATCTATACCCCCTATGGATTGGCGGATGGGCTGCTCGAAGAGGTCATCGATCAGATCCACGCGATCTAACCAAGTCGGGGCCAGAGCAGTGCTACCTATGGAAGCGCTGGCTCAGCGTGTGGTGCTTAAGCGTGGGGTGCTCAGTCCTACACTCCTCAGCTATGGCTGAATTCGTCTCCGAGATTTTTGACCCGCAAGCCTGGGACTCCGTGCCCGGATTTGAACTCAAAGACATCACGTATCACCGAGCTAAAGAATCAGGCACGGTGCGCATTGCGTTCAACCGTCCAGAAATCCGTAATGCCTTTCGTCCAGCGACGGTGGACGAGTTGTATCGGGTACTCGATCACGCCCGCATGTCATCTGATGTGGGGTGTGTGTTGTTGACCGGGAATGGTCCGTCCCCCAAAGACGCTGGTTGGGCGTTTTGTTCGGGTGGCGACCAGCGAATCCGCGGCAAGGATGGTTACCGCTACACCGTGGCAGATGGCGATGCCGGGCAGGTTGGAGAGACTGCAGCGAGTATCGACCCAGCCCGCAGCGGTCGGCTGCACATCCTCGAGGTTCAGCGACTCATCCGTTTTATGCCAAAGGTGGTTATCTGCGTGGTTCCCGGCTGGGCTGCCGGAGGTGGCCACAGTTTGCATGTGGTCTGCGACCTGACGATTGCTAGCCGAGAACACGCTCGTTTCAAACAAACCGATGCCGATGTTGCCAGCTTTGACGGCGGCTTCGGATCTGCATACTTGGCGCGGCAGGTGGGGCAGAAGTTTGCTCGCGAAATCTTCTTCTTAGGAGATGAGTACTCCGCCGAGGATGCTCATCGCATGGGCATGGTGAACGCAGTGGTCGATCACGCTGATCTTGAACGAGTAGCTCTGGACTGGGCCAAGAAGGTCAACGCAAAAAGCCCGACTGCCCAACGCATGTTGAAATACTCCTTCAACATGATTGATGACGGCCTAGTGGGGCAGCAGATCTTTGCAGGCGAGACCACGCGCCTGGCCTATATGACTGATGAAGCCGCAGAAGGCAGAGACTCATTCTTGGAAAAGCGCGAGCCTGATTGGTCGCCCTTCCCCTGGCACTTCTAGAGGGCCAGCACTGCGCCTCAGGCTGCGGCTTTGCGTAGCTTTCGCATAACTGGGAATCCCCAGAGGAACGTAGCTAGTGCCCAGCGGCCAGGTTGTTCTAGGTTGCCGCGCCGGGCGGATACATAGGAAGAGGCTGCCTCGGCGCTGTGGATTGCGGCCGTTCCGACCAGCACGGATCGAACGGCCTGCCGGGGGAGTTTTTCACCTGCTACGGATTTCCACTTTTCCCAGGCTGGGTCGCTCACGGTGAGCGCAACCGAGGTGCCCACCCCTACAACGACAAACAAACGCCAAGCCAAGCTGGGTGTTCTGACTGAACTCATGGATGCTCCTACGGGTACTCACGGGTGGACGATTCCTCGACAACCTACTGCGCCGGGCTCAGAAGTTCCCGTCGAAGAATGCCAAGGCACCCGCTCAAGATCTCATAGCCTCAAGATGTAGACCTAGTTCCACTGGGTCGAGTTCAACTCGGACTTGTCCAAAGAATCGTTGACACCCACACGGAAAGAAGCGTTCATGTTTTCTCGAGTGAAGAGTCGAGTTTCCCCAACCGGCCAACCCCGTCGCCGTGTTGCTCAATCGGCGTCTGCAGTGCTGCTGTCGCTTGCAGTTGTTGGTGGCCTCCTAAGTTCTTGTAGCAGTGGCGAGGGCGCAGAATCCTCGACCTCCACGACCGAGAAATCTGCTCAGTCCAGTACCTCTGCTGTTGCAGCCGAGTCGCAGACTCTGCGCATTTTGGTATCCAACGATGATGGGTATGCGGCACCTGGAATCGATGCCGTGGTCCGTGCACTAGCAGCGCTGCCAGACACAGAGGTGGTTGTGGCTGCCCCGGCTGAGAATCAAAGTGGTACTGCCGGCAAAACCTCGGAGGGCGAGTTGCAGGTGAGCGAGGTCACAACAGCGAGCGGTTATCCAGCGACTTCCGTGCAGGGCTACCCAGCAGATGCTGTGAACTGGGCGCTAGATGGCGGTATAGGAGAACTACCCGCCTTGGTGGTCACGGGAGTCAACGCTGGCCAGAACCTGGGCTCCGTGGGCAACACGCTTTCCGGAACGATCGGCGCTGCTCGGGCGGCAGCCGCCAAGAACATTCCGGCGTTGGCCTCGAGCACGGCCATCTCCGATGCGGTTGATTACGACCTTGCTGCAAGCTATGTCGTCACGTGGGTTCAGGCACACCGCCAAGATTTGCTCGAGGGCAAACTGACGGGCAAGGAGTTGGTCCTTCAAAATCTGAACGTGCCGGTCTGCACTACGGGTTCACTTCGCGCTCAGGTAGAGGTTCCGATGTCAGCCTCAGGCGAGGGGGCAATTGCCGATCAGGACTGCACCTCAACCCTGCAAGACCCTGCAGACGACATCACGGCGTTCAACAATGGGTTTGTGACGTTGTCAGAGGTGACGGTTCAAGCACCGGCATAAGCGTTGTAGTGCAACCGTTTGCTCAAGCAGTCGCTCAGCCAGTCGCTCAGCCAGTCGCTCAACACTGCGAATTGTTTTTCTCAATTCTGTTGACCACTGAGCTAATCCGGCCAAGACTGAGGATGTCCGCTTGCTGTGCGGACCAAATCAAGGGGAGTGCCATGAAGAACGCTTACCGAGTTCTGCCTGTTGTGTCCGCTGCACTACTGCTCTTCGCAGTCTCGTGTGCACCAGCTCCAGGCGGCGGTGGAACTGCCAACTTGGCGCCCATTGCAGTTGCTTCGGCTAGTCCACTTTCTGGCAATGCGCCCTTGAGTGCTGCGTTCGACGGCTCTGGTTCGGTTGACTCCGACGGCTCAATTGTGAGCTACTCCTGGAGCTTTGGAAACGGCACCAACGGCAGCGGCGTGACATCCACTGGCAATTACCCCGCAGCCGGCGCCTTTACGGCAGTCCTGACGGTGACAGACAACAAGGGAGCAACTGACACTGACTCTCTCACCATCACAGTGAACGGCGATGGTGATGGCGATGGAGTGTTTGTTCCCTCGGATTGCAACGACGCTGACGGCACAATCTTTCCTGGAGCCGCTGACCCTGCAGGGGACAACATCGATAGCAACTGCGATGGAATCGACGGGACCGAGTCCGCAGCAGTGTTCGTGAACTCCTCGACCGGAGCAAACACCTCAACTTGCGGAACCATTCTTGAACCCTGCGCTTCGATTACGCAGGGTCAGTCCCGCGCAGTTGCTGAGTCAAAGAGCAGCGTGTTCGTTGCCGGCGGTTCGTACAGCAAGTTCACTGTGCAAGCAGGCCTAGAGGTGCGCGGTGGGTACGGCCAGAACTTTCAGCGAGGAGTGCTGGCAACCTCGCCAAGTATTGCCACCGTCACGGCAGCGTTCGACGCAACGGTCAACGGCCCGGTTGGTGTGATTGCAGACGGAATTTCAACAGCAACCCGAGTGGCAGACCTGAGCATTGTGGGAACCACCGCAAGCGCAGGCAGCAGCAGCTACGGCGTGTTTGTTCGCAACTCCACAAATGCCCTTGTTCTGGACTCCCTTAACATTGCCGGAGGTGTAGCGGGAGCGGGTAGCGCTGGTGCTGCTGGCAGTTCGGGGTGGTCCGGCACAGCAGGTACTGGCAGTAATGGCGGTGACGGATTTGAACCAGGTGGAGCATGCAATACATCTTCAGCTGGCGGCGGCGGCGCCGGCGGCGGGGGAGCCAATTCTGGCGGTTCAGGTGGCAAAGGTGGTGTTGTTGACGGATCTTGTGGCTGGACTGGTCTCTGCAGTAACTGCAATGCACAAGCTGGAAACTCTGGGGCCAACGGTGGCGGACCGGGCGCCGGTAGTGGTGGTGGCGGATCCTCAGCTGCAACAGATGGTCTTCCCGGAATCTGCACGCTCGGTGGTACCGGCCCATCATTGCGCGGAGGCGACGGATCTGCGGGCGCTAACGGCGCAGCGGGTGGCGCTGGGGCCGGTGCCGCGGCTGGCGCTAACGGCGCAGCGGGCTTGCTTGGAGTGAACGGCGCTGGTGGCGGCGGCGGTGGCGGCGGCGGAGCAAATGATTGCAACGTTGATGATGCCGGCGCTGGTGGTGGCGGCGGAGGCGGTGGCGGAACACGTGCAACCGCGGGCGGTGCTGGTGGCGGTGCAGGAGCACAGTCAATCGGCCTGCGCTTGCAGAACGCATCTCCGACGCTGATCGCAATTCAGATTCAGCTAGGCACGGGTGGAGCCGGCGGCACCGGAGGTAGCGGAGCTGCGGGTCAGCCTGGCGGTTCGGGTGGTTCTGGCGGTGTGGCCTTTGATCGCGGAGGCGGCGGTGGAAACGGTGGAACGGGTGGCACAGGAGGCGCTTCGGGTGCTGGCGGTGGCGGTGGCGGCGGCGCAGCGATTGGCTTGTCACGTGATGGCTCAAGCACTCCGTCTGGTTCGCCGAGCTATAGCGGCGGCGTTGGCGGATCTGGTGGCTCAGGTGGCTCAGGTGGTAACCCCGGTGCAACCGGGCTGGTTACCAACACGACAGTCGCCTAGATCTACTGGCCTTAAGTCTGGTGGCCCAGTTCTGCGGGCTCCAAAAATGCTATTGGGTTGCAGGGGGAGCACATTGCGCTCACTCTGCAACCCAATGCCCTTTTTTGAGATTGATCAGTACTGCGGGCCCGACCACGACACCAGGCTTGATCCCTGCTGGCTTGTCCCGTACTGCTGGCTTGCCCGTACTGCTGGCTCGACCCGCCCTACGAGCTTGATCAGTACTTGAGCGTTGGCTCTGTACCTGCTGGCAGGTTGATGGTCTTCGAGGCCAAGAACTCACCGAGGCCTTCTGGGCCAAGCTCGCGTCCCACACCTGATTGCTTGAACCCACCGAACGGAGCACCCCAGGCCATGCCGAACCCGTTCACGGTGTAGTTGCCGGTACGCACGCCTCGCGCTACGTCAATGCCGTTTTCTACATCGCTCGTCCACACTGTTCCTGATAGGCCGTATGCGCTGTCGTTCGCAATTCGGACGGCATCGGCTTGGTCCTCGTAGGGGATTGCGACAACGACTGGCCCAAAGATTTCTTCCTGGGCGATCTTCATGCTGTTGTCAACATCTGCAAAGAGTGTGGCTTCGACAAACCAACCCTTGTCTAGGCCTGCTGGACGGCCGCCACCCGTAGTGACTCTCGCGCCTTCGGCAATTCCGGCTGCGATGTAGCCCTCGACTCGGTCTCGCTGACGCTCAGCAATGAGTGGTCCAAGCGTGACATCAAAGTTGCCGGACGGGTCTCCTGGAACGAGCGCTGCCATAGCTTCGGTAACTGCGTCGACAACCTCGGCGTAGCGAGTACGCGAGGCAAGGATTCGGGTCTGGCCTACGCAGGCCTGCCCGTTGTTCATCGTGGCCGCCGAGACCAGTTCTGGAATGATTGAGTCAAGGTCAACGTCATCCAAAATAATTGCGGCTGACTTGCCACCCAACTCCAGAGTGCAGGGCCGCAGTCGCTCACCGCAGAGGGCGCCAATCTTGCGACCCGCCACGGTGGATCCAGTGAAGGAGATCTTGTCAACATCGGGATGCGTGACGAGGTGTTCTCCAACCTCACGCCCAGCGGGAACGATGTTGAGCACGCCCGCGGGCAGGCCTGCCTCATGTGCGAGCTCGGCAAGCACGAACGAGGAGAGCGGAGTCTCGGGTGCGGGCTTGAGCACCATGGTCGATCCCGAGGCCAAGGTTGGGCCGAGCTTTAACATGGTGATGAAGAGGGGAACGTTCCACGGGATGATCCCGCCGACCACGCCGATTGGTTCCTTGCGAACAAGGGCAGGACCGAGCATGTCCTGGCGAACCTCTTCAAACTCGTACTCGCGGGTCAGGTTGGTGAAGTAGTCGAGCACCATGTTTGCTGCACCGACTTGGCCGAAATGAGCAAACAGGAGTGGGCAACCCACCTCGGCAGTAATCAAGTTGGCTAGGTCATCGGCCTTCTCGCCAAGAAGGGCAAGTAGGCGGCCCATGATGTCGGCCCGCTCGGCCGCTGGCATTCCCGCCCAGTCGCCTGTGTCTAGGGCAGCCCTTGCGGCAACAACCGCTCGATCGATGTCGCCAACAGACCCTTCGGGAGTTGACCCAATCAGCTCTTCCGTGGCCGGATTAATGACTTGGAAACGGTCACTCCCCGCTGGGTTGACCCATTCGCCGCCGATGTAGAGCTGTTCGTAGTGATTCACAAGGACTTCCTTCTGCTGGGAATATGAGGGGTTGAACTGGCTTGAACGAACTAGATGGCTTGAACGTACTAGAGAGCGTGAGTCTACGGATTGCAACACCTAGGTCCCTT
>WLLG01000088.1 GCA_009700815.1 Actinomycetota bacterium | reverse complement strand
GAGCAGGCTCCACACAACAGCGCAGAGTGGTCAGGCTGAATCCCGCTTCATTTGCCCCGCAGCGACCACGGGCAAGCTCAAATCAATCGAGTCAAAACTAATTCGCCCACCGAACTGCGGTGCGGCGTAGGCCACAGTGCTGGCCACAATCTGGAGCGTGATCGTGGCGCCCGGTTTGGCGGCAAAGGCAATGACCTCGAGTGGCACCCTGACCTGATGTTTGGCTCCGTCTAGAACCACTGCAATGGGAGTGATCTGATTTCCAATCACCAAGGATGTGGACGCGTCCACGAGTTGTGCAAACACGCGTGTTGGCCGGTCGCCGGTGCCGTTGCTGCCCGAATAGGACAAGCTCAGCTCCGGGGCTCCTAGAACAAGGTCTGGTCCACCCTGAACGACTAGCGGCAGATTGACAGCATTCTGCGCCAATGCTGGAGTAATCGATTCGACGAGCCCGGACAGCACCGATCCGGCCCCTTCGGGAATCACCGTAGGACCCGACCCACCCTCGGCGGTGAGTTCTAGGGTTCCTGAACCGCTTGCAGTAAGAGGTGTTCCGGCCGCTTCTGCGTAACTCGTAGCCGTGTAGCGAACACCGTCTTGATCAATGACGTCGAACCCAGGTCCAGTGTCCACGGATGTGTCGTTGGCAACATAACGGTCCATCCAAGCAATGACGGCTGTGCTGACGCGCAGTGGGTCGCCGGGCTTTGTTAGGCAGACCCCATGGCCGTCGCAGTACCAGATCATCGAAACGGGGACACCGTTCTTCGTCAACATGTTGTAATTCGTGATTCCCTCACCAAGGGTGAAGAGCGTGTCGACGGTGCCCTGCACAATCAGCGTCGGGGCAGTGATCTGATTGACCAACTCTGCCGGACCGCGGGCAATGAACCAAGCCTGATCCTCGGCATCGAGCACCCCAGTGGCTTCGGCCGAATCCTGAGCATGGCGCACATGTGGGTCAACAGAATCCGAGGCGCTCGAGTCACTCAGAATCCCCGCCCAACCCGACTTGACCGTATCGGCCTTATACAAACTGCTTTGCAGAGAGTTCCAGGCAATGACAGGGACGATTGCGTCAACTCGGCAATCCGTCGCAGCTGTTACGAGTTGAATACCACCGCCGTAAGACCCGCCCACCATGCCCACACGGGGGTTCCGCTGGCCATCGAGTTGCGCCACGTCTTGGGTCGCTACCCAGTTGAGCAACTCACTGACGTCTCGAGCCTCGAAATCCTTTGAGTTGACCTGAGCAACCCCCGTTGACTCACCAAACCCGCGGGGGTCCCAGGTGAGCACGTTGTATCCCGCTGAACGAAGGGTCGAAATACCGACCACACCTAAGATCCCCACCGAATCAACCGCAGTATCGCCCGACAAACTCCATCCGGGTCCCATCAGGATTGTCGGTGCCGGGTCCTGCGCAGTCGCTGTTGGGAGCGCGAACCAATGCCCACGAATCACGGTTCCATCAAAAGACACCAGGTCAATATCTGTTGCAGAGCCCGTAACCGCAGCTACTTGAACCGGAGAGCTCGCTGCAGGTGGCACGCAGTCAGCCTGGTCCGGGACCTTGGGAGAAGTAGAAGTCGATGGCGGCGAAGTCGAACTCGCTGAACTCGACGACTCGGCTGAGGAGGAACAAGATGAACCAACCACTCCGGCAAACAGGATCAGGACACACCCGATCAGGACCGCAGTGCGATTATTCGATCCGTTGATGAAGCGAGTCATGCGCAGAGAGTAGGCGGCATGCCTGAGAGGTTGCATGCAAAGACTCCTCAGTAATGTGAGAGTGGCGACATCACCACACCAACGAGGAGAACTTATGAACCGCGATGACCTGCTTGGCACTTTTGACCTGACTGGGCGTACTGCGATCATCACCGGCGGCAGCCGCGGAATCGGCCTAGCAATTGCTCATGGATTTGCAGCCATGGGAGCAAACGTCGTGATCGCTAGTCGCAAGCCGGAAGCCTGTGATGCGGCCGCCGACGCAATTACGCGTGATGGCGGATCGGCCCTTTCGGTCCCCACTCACGTCGGTGACCTGCAGCAGATTGAGGCACTCGTCGAGCGGAGCGCACAGGAGTTTGGGGGAATCGACATCATTGTGAATAACGCTGCCAATCCGTTGGCACAACCCTTTGGATCCATTACTGCAGAGGCCCTCGCTAAGTCACATGAGACCAATCTGCGCGGCCCTGTGTTCTTGGTGCAGAACGCAATGGAGTATCTGCGTGCAAGCAACCATGCATCGATTATCAATATTGCAACTGCCGGTGTGTACACACACGGCAGCTATGTGTCCCTCTACATTTCGGCCAAGGCAGCACTGCTAGCAATGACTCGGGCAATGGCGGCCGAGCTTGCCGCTGATGGCATCCGGGCAAACGCCATTGCACCCGGAACTGTTGCGACAGACATGTTTTTGAGCGCACCCGAGGGATTCCAAGCAGCTGCGGTGGATACACAACTCATCAAGCGGCCAGCAGCCCCCGAGGAGATGGTTCCAGCCGCATTGTTTTTGGCAAGCGATGCATCGAGCTTTATGACTGCTCAAACGCTAGTTGTGGACGGTGGGATGACCACTCACTGAGCGAGCAGTAACCTTGCTTAGGTTGGAGCTTGATTGGGTCGGAGGGAGTTACCGTGGCATCTAAATCGAAAACCAGCGCAGCCATGGCCACAGCTCTCGCAGCAGCTACTGCTCAGGCCGTTCGCATGTTGCAGGATCCTGAGACTCGCGCACAACTCGTACTCGCTGGCTCCGACCTAGCGCAAAGAATTCGCCTCTGGAATGAGGACCGCCGCGCAGCAGGGGTGTACTCGGCATCTGATCTACCCGTCGAAGATCTAGGACGAAGTTCAGCTTCCGCCATTCCAGTTCTTGGGCAGGAGCGACTGGAACGGCGAGTTGAGAAGCTCTCGGCCACGCTCGACATGTTGCGACCAGAAACCGGTGCGTCTGGGTCGGCATTCCTCGACAAGGTGTACCAAGCACTGAATCAGATCCGGCTGTCACTCGCTGTTGCAAAGAATCTGCCACTCGTGAAGCGCAAGAAGGCTCATCGGGAGATCAGCAAGATGCTGAGCGAGTTAGAGACCGCTGTTATGGACGCCGCTCTCGGGAATCCCACAAAATAGCGAATTGCTGCTGCAGCCTGCTCAGATCGCGTCGTGGCTTTGTAGCCACCGGAGCGAGAACCATCCGGGCAATGTCGGCAACCAGAACGTGACAGTTCGGTACAACAGCGCCGCAGGTAGCGCAACAGCCGCTGGAACCCCAATGGCGCTCAGGCCCGCAACAAGTGCAGCCTCTACAGCACCGATGCCGCCAGGGGTTGGGGCAACCGAGCCAACAAGACCAGCGCCGAGGTACACCACCACTGCACCCGCTAGCGGGATCTCATCGCCATAGGCACGCACTGCAACGAAGAGTGTCACTGCATAAGCGAGTGAGGTGAACAGACTTGCAGCCACACCCTTCACTAGTCGCTTTGGGTCACGTGCAACATCGAGTACTCGCGGTCCAGTGGACTCCCAAATTGGCCGCATGCGCTCGAGGATGAGACGACGCGTTGCCGGAAGCACAAACGCAAAAATAGCTATGAGGACTGCACCTGCTGCGACTACTAGAGCCCCCGAAGAGGGAGCTTTAATGTCGAGTTGCGTGGCCTCATGAGAAAAAATAGTGATTCCGAGCAACGCCATGACCGTGGTAGCAAAGACGACGAGCGAGGACAGTCCGACGCTTGCAACTGCCAGACCAGAAGGTGCGCCAGCTTTTTGGATCACCCGCACATTCGTTCCCACGCTACCCACAGCAGCGGGAGCAACTAGCGAAACGAACGTTGCCGCAAACTGCGCTGCTAACAGTCGAAACGCAGGGACCCTCACCGGCAAGAACGGGTGAATGGTCAGTGCCGCTCCCACATAGGTCATGATCGATGCAACAAAAGCTAGCCCTGCCCAGTACCAATTAATGCTGCGTATCACTGTGGCAAAATCGACGTTGCTCAGTTGCCCGGCGAGGACGTACACCGCCAACGTTGCAGCAATCAGCGTCACCAGCGCACGGGGCCGAAGGCGTTCGAGTCGTACCTCGTCTGCAGATGGCTCCGGTGCCCTAGCCGTTGCCTCTTCACGCACCTGATCCAACAGCGCATCGTTATCTTTAAGCGCGACCCGTAGCGCCGGGTTGAGCGCCACGGGTTGTAGCAGCGCCGGCAGGTTTGCCAGATCTTGATCGCCGATTTCAGCGTCGGCAGCAGTAATCGCCCGATCGACGCCCACCAACAACGCTGTTGCTAGCAAAAGTTCGGCACGATCGAGCCTCCTGCGTAGCCGAGATGCTGCAATCTCGCCCTGAGTCAGCCCAAGAATCCAGATCCGACCATCACGGTCCACTGCAAGACTCTCTGGGTTGATCCCCTCGTGAGCAACACCTGCGTCGTGCATTCTTCGAACCTGTTTCCAAGCCTGAGAGAGCGCCTCGTCTGAAATCGCATCGGCAGTGAACTCGGACAGCACACGAAGGTCTGCAGGACGTTCCTCTGCAAAAACTAGTGTCCGATCATCAACTTCTGCAGCAGCTAAAAAGCGCGGCGTCCGCACGTGCGCCTCGCGAGCCATGAGCGCTGGCACTGCGGCTTGTTGAACCTGAACACGCGCAGACAAGCTTGGTGCTCGAGTCACCCAAGTGCGCACCCGAAGTACCCGAGTGAGCTGCCTGAGCACCCTGAGAGCACCGCGATCGGGGTCAAGTACCTGGACTCGTGCATGGGTTCCGTCTGCCGTCAGCAGAGTGAACTGCCGACCCAGCTTGGACTCCACCGGTAATTGAACAAAGGTGACAGCACACAGACCGACATTGCCAAGGGCCTCGGCAATTTTACGAGCACCTACACGGGGATTCTCTGTTCCTGCGGTGTATCGAACGACTAACCCGATCACGTGACCAACAAGAACGCTGACGAGAAGCGCCAAGGGAGTAGCTCGCCCATCAATGAGGTACAACACTGCCAAGGCGAGCAAACTCGTCCACACCACAACCATGGTGCTGGGTCTCGTTCCCGATCGTTCAACGGTCATCAGCGCAGAGACTGCTGCAAATATGCCAAAGGCTGCTGGAGTTTGACCAGTCCCCCCAGCTAGAGGCTGGGTCAGAGAGTCAAGCAGTCCGCCTGCAATAAAGTCCGGCGCATAGGTTGCAAAGAGTTCCGCGGCGACCAAAGCCAACGCTGCAGCCGTCAGCGAAGTGCCGAGCAGCCTCCAGCGCCGGCGAAGCGCAAGCTCACCAATGAGGTAGACCGGCAAGGCCAACACAATCAGGCTATTGAGTGTCGTCAGAAGACTGACCACCAGCTTTGGAACGTTTGTGACTGCAGTCGTGATGTCTTCTTGAATACCGATGGTGGTTTCTGAGCCAATGCTTCCAGCAAGAATCACGAGTGCCACGACGGCCAAGGTAAAGAGAATTCGAAGAAGATCCGCTGTGCTCCGAAATCTTTGAGGTTCAGGAACCTCTTCTATCGCTACCGATTCGACAGACCACGCAGGGCGGCCGCGCTCAGTTCCGGCGACCACGGGTGCAGAATTCACACTGTGAGTATTGCGCAGCACAGTGCGAGAGGAAGAACACTTCCTTGTCTGGAAAGAAGAAATTGATGTCGCAGTTTCGGCGAATTGAGCCAGGCCCTGGCCAAGAATCAGTTTGGGACTACCCGCGCCCACCCAGAGTTGTGCCAACTACTGCCCTCATTCGAGTGGAGTTCGCTGGAGTTCTTATTGCCTCGACAACGAGTGCATACCGAGTGCTTGAAACGAGTCAACCTCCCGCTTATTACCTTCCGCTAGCCGATGTTTCTCCCAATGTCCTGCGGCCAACCGAAGGGCAATCTTTCTGCGAGTGGAAAGGGATCGCCTCATATTTCGACATCGTGGTTGGCACAGCCGTCTCACCTTCTGCGGCCTGGTACTACCCGAATCCAACTCCCGAGTTTGAAGCGATTGCAGATCATGTTGCGTTCTACCCCCGCCGGGTGGACTCATGCTGGGTGGATGATGAGCGCGTTGAACAAAACGAGGGGGATTTCTACGGTGGATGGATCACATCTGCAGTCGTGGGCCCGTTCAAAGGCGCCCCCGGCTCAAGCCACTGGTAATGCCTCAGCAGCGCGCCATTTCCGAATGTTCGAGCACCCCTGCGAATTCCAGAGCAACTCGCAGCCCGGCATCGAGGTGATCCACCTCGGCTTGTGTCTTAGAGGTGCCCACAGAGTCGCCCGTGTAGGCACGAGCCTCCTGTCGCACCTCGATAAGTGAGCGTGTATCGCCGTTTGTTCCGCTCAAGTAGCGGATATTCAAATCGAAGGAATAACTCTGGGCAATGCCACCGGCCATGAAATGAAGCGCCCGTGATCCCTTTCGGGCGGTGCCATCCCATTCATGATCCCATTCCGGCGAATACCCCTCGGTGCTTAAGAAAGAAGCAGTGATCAGTCGGGCAGAAGTTGGCTCGGCACGAACAGTGAAGATCGATGTGGTGCGCATCGGCGGAGTCCTAGAGGGTTACAAGTGACAAGTGAGAGAGCAGAATCAGACCAATAACCCGAACTGCCGTAGTTTTATCGTAACGAGTGGAGAGCAATTCTCCACGCATGCTTAAGGGGAGAGATATCTATGGCTGAGTTCGATAACTCAACACCGTTCTTCGGCGAGATTTCCGAACCCATCAGGCCTGCAGGTGTCGCTAGCCAAAGCTCAAACAGCTTGGGCTATCGGGTCTATGACCCGGACCGACTGGTGGCCGGCAAGCGCATGGAGGATCACCTGCGCATTGCGGTGTGTTACTGGCACAGCTTTTGTTGGCCCGGCAGCGACGTCTTTGGCGTAGGCACTTTTGACCGACCTTGGCTTGATGCACCTGCCGACGCTTCCGAGGCAGCCTGCGCAAAACAGGATGCAGCGTTTGAGTTCTTCACAAAACTTGGCACACCGTTTTTCTGCTTTCATGACCTCGATATGGCGCCAGCAGGCGACACACTTAGGGAGTCCCGCTCCAACCTTGACTTCATGGTGGATCGCGCTGGGCTCAAGATGGAAGAGAGTGGCGTGCGCCTGCTTTGGGGAACCGCCAACCTGTTTTCGCATCCGCGCTACGCCGCTGGCGCAGCGACGAACCCTGACCCAGAAGTGTTCGCCTATGCCGCTGCGCAGGTTCGTGACGCTCTTGAAGCAACGCACCGCCTTGATGGTCAGAACTACGTTCTCTGGGGCGGACGCGAAGGGTACGAGACCCTGCTGAACACCCGCCTGCGCCAAGAGGGGGATCAGCTGGCTCGGTTCCTCACACTCGTCGCCGAACATAAGCGCTCCATCGGATTTACCGGAGCGCTGCTGATTGAACCCAAGCCGCAAGAACCCACAAAACATCAATACGATTACGACTGCTCTGCAGTGCACGGGTTTTTAGAACGCTACGACTTGATGGGTGAGTATCAGGTCAATATCGAGGCAAACCATGCCACCCTCGCTGGCCATAGCTTTCACCACGAAGTTGCCTATGCACTCGAGAACGGCATATTCGGAAGTGTTGACGCCAACCGAGGCGATGCTCAAAACGGTTGGGACACAGATCAGTTCCCCAACTCGGTTGAGGAACTCTCGCTAGTGATGTACGAGATTGTCCAAGCCGGAGGATTTACCACTGGCGGGTTCAACTTTGACACAAAGCTGCGGCGACAGAGCATGGACCGCACCGATCTATTCCACGGTCATATCGGTGGCATCGACACGCTTGCTCAGGCACTGCTTGTGGCTGACGCACTCGTGCAGGACGGATGTATCGAGCAGCATCGAAGTGGCCGCTATGCGCGATGGCAGGACGAGCTTGGGCAGGAGATTCTGAGTTCTACCTCGACTCT
>WLLG01000087.1 GCA_009700815.1 Actinomycetota bacterium | reverse complement strand
CCGCGATCACCGTGGATGAATCGCTTCATCTTGGGATTCCAGCGGCGGGTCTGATGGCCGAAATGAACTCCGGCATCCAAGAGCTGCTTCATAGTGACTACTGGTGTCACGGTCTTCTCCTTCTCCTCGGTTGATCGGACCCGAGAACCACGCTCACCTCATGCAAGGCAAGCGACCGAGGTTGTTCCGGGCAAACATTCACCATCGTTGCCAAGGTGGCAGCGAGTGGGCATAACTGTGCCCCTAGTGGAGCGGATCTGAGTGTAGTGCTGCTGGCGTACTCAGTTCCAAAGCGGGCCATGCGCACCCGGGGTCTATCTGCGATGCAGTTGCTGCGGCATAAGGCGAGCTCTTCGTTGAATCATGCCCAGAAACAACGCAGGGTCTACATAGCGGTCCCCCTCTCGCAGACCTAGGTGCAGCCCACGGAGCGCTCGACCTAGGAACTGCCCTTGAACCACAAGTTCTCCAGCCTGAACTGCCACCGAACTCAACCCCGTCAGGCTTGAGCGTCGGCCATCGGGGTGCTGCACAGTCACTGCAAGGCGACCTGCCACGGCACCAGCAAAGCTAACCATGCCAGACCCGATGGCGAGCACTGGGTCTCCCGGGGATGTTGCGTATTCCAGCCCAAAGTTTCCTGCACCGTAGGGACCGTTTTCCATGCGAAAGGGGTCCCGTACCGGACGCTCCACGGGCCGGTGGTAGACCCCAGGTATCGGAGATCCGAAGGATTCCGGCTGATCCATCCCGTTGCTACTCGCCGGGTCAGAGACTGCAGCTGCCGGGGCGGCGAGGGCAAAAATTACGAGCGAACTCACGAGCGCTAGGAGCGCAGCGCTCCTGACCGGTGTGGCCATAACAGGTTCCCTTGTTCTGCACGCAGAACCTGCGTGCTTATGGTGCGAAGGGGAAGAAACACCAACAAAGGTGCGGTGTGGCAGTCACTTGCGTGAGAGTCACTTGGGCGGCAGTCAGGAGGGCAAGCCTATGGCGGAGTGCTGCGAGCTAAGCGGGTTCGTGCTCAAGGGCCGAGAACCTGGCCCGCAAATGCAACACCGATTTGGTGTGAATCTGACAGACCCGCGACTCGGTTACACCAAGGACTCGGCCGATTTCTTGAAGGGTGAGATTCTCGTAGTAGTACAGGGTCAGGACGAGTTTTTCTCGCTCCGGCAGACCGTTGATGGCCTGAGCGAGCATCTGACGTGTCTCGGCAATCTCGAATGCCCCCATCGGGCCATGCGAAGAGGTATCGGCAATGGTGTCGCCAAGCGTGATGGAGTCGCCGCCATCGCCGCCGATGGACAGGATCTCATCGAGTGCAGCTAGGCCAACATGGGAAATCTGCATCAGTGCTGTTTGCAACTGATCGTCCGTCCAGTCAAGTTCTTCCATGAGTTCTTCGTCAGAGGGTGGACGATGGTGCTTTGCTTCGATTTTTGCGTAAGCCGTCTCAATCTGGCGGGCTTTGGCTCGAACAGAACGTGGCACCCAGTCGATCGAGCGAAGCTCATCCAAGATGGCACCCTTGATTCGAGCAATGGCATATGTCTCGAACTTGAATCCACGCTCTGGTTCGAACTTATCAATGGCATCGATGAGCCCAAACATGCCGTAGCTGACCAAGTCAGACTGTTCGACGTTTTGTGGAAGTCCAGCCGCAACGCGGCCAGCCACGTATTTAACCAACGGCGAGTAATGCACAATCAGGACATCTCTGGCCTTGGCAGTTGCCTCGGCTTTGTAATTCGACCAGAGCTCTTGAAGCTCAATATCTGAGGGCTCGCTAGTTCTCACGTGATTCCCAAGGTTGGACCATGCTCTACGCCCTCGGGTGGGAGGACTCGAACACAGTTCGGAGACGTTCTCTGCTGACATGCGTATAGATCTGAGTTGTAGCTAGATCTGAGTGACCTAGCAATTCTTGCACCACTCGCAGGTCGGCACCACCGTCGAGAAGATGAGTAGCAAATGTATGCCGTAATGCGTGCGGATGCGTAGGCACAGGCGAACGAGCGTCCAAGATGCGCCGCACATCACGAGGATTGAGCCGAACTAGGCGACGGTTATAGAACATTGGCTCGCTCGGCTCACCGAGCAATTCGGCAGTCGACTCTTTCGAGAACTGCAGAATGAACTCCGCTCGTTGCGCATCAAGCCAGGTGCTCAGAGCCTGCGCAGCAGGCTCGCTTATGGGCACGACCCGCTGCTTAGAACCTTTACCCCACAGAGTGAGTCGGCGTCTCTCAAGTTCAAGGGACTCTAGGTTTAGACCGCAGAGTTCAGAGACTCGCAGACCAGACCCGTAGAGCAGTTCGAGCACGGCTGCGTCTCGTGCTGCCACTGCGGGTTGGGCTAGAGCTGCAGTGGACGGCTCATCAATGAGCTGTTGCAATTCGTCAGCAGTCAAGATTCGTGGCAGCTTCGCTGGCCCGCGAGGCGAGGAGATGCCAGCAGTTGGATCCGTTGGGATCACACCGGTCACAGCGAGCCATGCGAAATAGCGGCGCAAGGCTGCAGCTTTGCGTGCAATAGTGCGCGGTGCGAGCGCTCGAGTGCTCAGACTTGCCAGATAACGCCGAACGGTGAGCCGAGTGACTTGCCCGGGAGATTCTGCTCCGAGTCGTTCAACCCAGACGAGAAAAGCCTCAAGGTCCCTTTGGTAGACAGACAGGGTTGAATTTGCCAGAGGAACAGCCTGAATGAACTCTGTCAACATCCAAGAAGTCTCAGTCAATTCTCTCACCCCCGTCTCTCTCGCCAGCAGTCTGAGCAGCACGCTACTTATCGCCTTCTGTAGCGTAGTCACCACACAGCGTGATTGTTGGATTTTTGCTTAGGTTGCCCGCCTTCCTAGCCGCTCAGACCCATCAGGTTTGGCTCGCCGCTCGATCCACCCGCCCGTGCGTTGAATCCAGCCGTGCGTTTCAAGCCATGCAAGAGTGCTCGCTAGTTGTTGAAACTCTAGGCCTGAGCGCGCAGCGAGATGCTCTACGGACACAGGCCTCCAGCCAATTGTTGCTAGCGCTCGTTCCCCAGCTTCATCGGGGACGGGGCGTGTGTCCGGCTGCGATGGAATCGGGCTGGGAGCGCTTGTGTTTGATTGCTTGCCCCCAAGGCCAATCGCCATCAACACATCATCAACGCCTAGGCAGGGCTCGGCCCCATCGCTAAGAAGCCGGTTGGTCCCCTCGGATGCTCGGCTGTCTATCGGGCCGGGAACACTCAGAACTGGAATATCGCGTGTCAGTGCCTCTCTGACAGTGTGCATTGATCCGCCGGCACCAGGCGATTCCACTACCACTACGGCATCGGAGAGGGCAGCCAAGATGCGGTTGCGAACTGGAAACCGCCATGGTGCCCCCGAGACCTCGGGTGGCACCTCAGAGAAGATCACTCCGCTACTCGCCACACGAGATGCCAGCTTTCGATTTCGGACCGGGCAGGGGGCGTGAAGCCCTGATCCCACTACAGCAGCTACTGCGGCACCACTTGCGCCAACACTGAGCGCTCCAAAGTGGGCTGCGGCATCAATGCCTAGCGCCAGACCTGATACCACCATGACTCCAGCTTGCGCCAGACCCGCACCGAGTTCTTCCGCCACCCGCAGGCCATACCCAGTTGCGCGTCGGGTACCAACAATTGCCACACTCGGCGCAGAGAGCAGATCTGGGTTTCCAAGGTGAAAGAGCACCACTGGCGGGTCGATATCAGCTGCAAGCGCAGGCGGATAACCGGGGCTTCCGAGCGAGACAACCCCCACGCCCAGAGCGCAGCAGGCGTTCCAGATTTGCTGAGGGTCTGCCGAGTTGGCCTGAGCTACCCACTCGGTGAGCTGCGGCGGCTTGACTGCTAATCGCGCTGGCGGATTGCGAATCTTGCCTGCCCTGAGTAGTTGCCAGACCATCTCGGGGCTGCCATAGGAGAGCAACCATCGCATGCGAGCTGGGCCGACTTGCTCAAGCGAGGCGAGGGCCGTCAGGTACGCCTCGTGCGGCAGATCAGGGGACGGGTTCTGCGTGGCCGCAAACTGAGTCATGTCAGAACCCCAATCTGTTGTTCTTCTCCACGCAGCAGCAATGCCCCTTCTAGGTCATCTGTGGTGATCGGGCCTCCGGTGCCCTCTAGGTCTCTCAGTGTGAGGGCCACTGCCCTTGTTCGCTGAGCACCGCGCATGCTGAGCGATCCAGTCTCAAGGCGTGAGCGCAGCAACATTCGCCCTTGGTCGCTCAAGGGAGCGAACTTCTCTAAAGCTTCACCTCGGAGCTCACGGTTTGAGCTCACCCCACGCTCTTGAGCCCGCATTCGAGCTCGTTCTACGCGGGTTCGCACCTCCATCGAAGACTCGCCCTTGCGTTGCGAGGCGAACACCATGGCTGCCTCGGGCGGGTCTATGGCTAGGCGAATATCGAAACGATCGAGCAATGGAGAGGACAACCTGCGGCCGTAGCGCGCAATTTGGCCAGGGGTGCAGCGACACTCCCCCCACTGGCCAACTCCGCAGGGACAAGGATTGGTCGCCGCAACCAGAATGAATCGGGCTGGCAGGGTGACATTTGCGTTAGCCCGAGCAACCCGAATGATTCCCGATTCAAGGGGTTGTCTGAGCGCATCAAGGTGCGCTGCGGGGAACTCCCCGAGTTCATCCAAAAAAAGTACGCCCCCGCTAGCTAGCGACACTTCGCCCGGGCGCAAGAGGGTTGATCCCCCGCCGATAAGTGCCACCAGCGAGGCTGTGTGATGCGGAGACCGAAACGGTGGCCGAGTGAGCAGTCCGTTGCGCACGCGAAGCAAGCCTGCAGCGGAATGGACTCGAGAGACGTCCATGGCCCCGCGAGCGTCAAGATCGGCAAGAAGGCCCGGGAGTCGCTCGGCCAGCATGGTTTTGCCGGAACCGGGCGGCCCCACCATGAGCACATGGTGGCCTCCAGTGGCAGCAACCTCGAGGGCTCGGCGAGCCACGGGATGACCTTGCACCTCTGCAAGATCGCAGTAGACATCAGCCGGACCCGAAGTGGACTCACGGACAGGAGGATCAGGCCAAGGCTCCTCGGCACGAAGAGCAGAAACAAGCTCGCTCAGAGTGCGCACCCCGCGGGCATCAGGCCGCACGAGTCTTGCCTCGGCAAGGTTCTCTGCAGGCACCACGACTCGGCCAGCGCTCAGCGAATCAACCAAAGGAAGGATTCCTAGGATGGGTCGCAGCGTTCCGTTCAGACCTAGCTCCCCGAGAAACATTAGGCCTTTGAGGGCTTCGGGGTTGAGTTGCTTGGACGCTCCGAGAAGTGCCATTGCAATAGCAAGATCTAGGCCAGAGCCAACCTTGCGAACATGCGTTGGTGCAAGATTCACAGTGATTCGCGTGTCGGGCCACTTGAGCTTGCTCGACAAGACCGCTGCGCGAACCCGATCGCGAGCCTCTCGACATGAGGCATCGGGCAGGCCCACCACAGTGAAACCCGGCAGGCCTTGGCCGACGTGAACCTCGACAAGAACACGATGGCCTTCTACCCCGAGCAGGGTTGCGGAAGGGACTTCAGCAAGCATGAGACTCCAGAAGCACTAGGCCAGAAGTTGGCCGTGGAGGCAGCGCATGCTGCGAGCCTGCTCGCAAGGAGTCAGTAGCGACAGTGTAGAGAGCTGCTCAGACACTTGATGGATTTTGAGAGGGGATCGCTCCCCTGTCGCCGAGGCTTCTGTGACCTACTCGGCAGCGACCCCACCTGCGGAATTCCGAGAGTTCGGAGACTGCGTAGAAATCAGAATCGGAATCCCCAGCACAATCATTGCTGTCCCGCCGCACAGCACTGCTGTCGATGCCGAGAAGTAGCCAATAAGCAGGCTCCAGACGAACGTACCGAGGGGGGCAAAGAGCCCAGCAACGAGCATCATCGTGGCCAAGCTGCTCGCAGTGAGTTCCGGTGCCCGAGACTCTGCGGTCGCGCCAATCGTGAAAGCCCGTGAGGCAAAGCGAAATACTCCGAATGCCACCGATATCAGAGTCCAAACCCCAAGCTCAACAGGGCCTGATAACAAAAGTGAGCTGATTCCGAAAAGGATCAATACCACCCCGGCGCCAATTGCCGTGACCGCCGAACTAGGAAGATCTGCATGCCCAATTGAAAGTCGGCGAACCAACTTGGGCGAGAACGCCTCGCCTAATGCCATTGCCGCCATGAGCAATCCCGACCCAACGAGCAGGGGTTGATGCCGCAGGTCTTGCGTGATTGGTACGAGCAGCAGAGCTAACGGGGCGATACACAGCGCAACAACGCAGGCCAGAAGTGTGACTCGTCGCAAGGCTTCACTTCCTCGCAAACTCCCCCAGACATCATGCCAAGGCCTACCGCGTTCGATGGGATCGCTCAGCGCTGCAAGCGGTGCGAATCTGCTGACGATCACTGCGAGCGGAATGGTCAGTAGGCCATTCACAATAAGACCCCAACCAAGGGGGGCAACATCGAGAAGCAGACCTCCTGCTAGCGATCCGATTCCCCAAGCAATTCCAGAGATCACAGCCATCCGCGCGAAGGCCGCAGCCATTCCAGGAGCCGCCAGGTAGGCCTTGTTCATAACGGGCGAGACCACCGACCCCAGACCCGACAGCGCCCCAAGAACTGGTGACAGCACCAAAAGAAGTGGCATACCTGGAACTCCAGCAAGGAGCAAGAAGCCAACGGCTAGCCACACAACAGCAGTCACCGCTTTGCATTTGATAAAGAGTGAGCGGGCCCCCAGACGGTGAGACAGCGTCGGTGCGTAGGGAATCACGAGTGCAGAGGTCAGCAGCACCGCAGAGACATAGATTCCGGTATACACCGCACCGTTGCCGGGGTTGCCCGCAGCATTCGTCGTACCTGTGGCACCCAAGAATCCTGCAGCTGATCCGGCAACAGAGCAGCCAACGGCCGCCATATATGCACTAGAGGTTCGCCGCGGAGAACTTGGCGCTCTGATTGCTTCAACGCTCATGAGCGGCCTCGTCCTTCATTCGGAACTATGAGTCTGACCCATCCCATGGCTCCTGCCTTGCATGTGCAGGTCAGGTCTCGAGAGGGCCGACCAACTCCTCCAATAACTGTCGCAGGCGATCAAGCTCGGCCTCAACTGCTGCAACACGTTCCTCAAGAGCCTGCTGCTGAGCCAGTTGCTGAGCCTGTTGTTGCCCCTGCATCACCGAACTAACAGAGCTACTGCTAGCCGCCTGAGCGATCGTTTGAGCTGAAGGCGCTCCAGTTAGCAACTGAACCCAACGCTGGTCTTTTTGGCCGGGTGCCCGATCAAGCTTGAAAGTCATTGCCTCCTGCCGACTTGCCAGAGAGATCAGGGAACGCTCGACAGCCTCTGCGGAGTCGAATGAAAAGAGTCGCTCCGTTCGAGTCTTTAACTCCTGAGTGGTCTGGGCACCGCGCAGAAGCAATACACAAAGAACGGCTACCTGATCGGCAGAGAGGTCCCAGGCTTCTTCAACTGCCTGGCGGTATTTGGTCGATCTGTTGGACTGGCTATGGACAAACCTGACGAAGCCCCTGTCCTTCAGGGCAGCGAGCGTCGCGTCAACCGTTGACTCTTGATAGGCAACCACCGGGTTGCGTGAGGTGGTCTGGCTACAAGCCCGAGTCAGAGAATTCGTGGTGAGCGGGTAATCGGCCGGAGTAGTGCGCTCCTTCTCGAGCAGACAACCAAGAACCCGCGCTTCAGTTTCTGTAAGCAGCGCATCCTGAGCAACTGGTTCGGCCTCATTACTCACCGCCGGTTCAGCCTCATTGCTCACCGCCGGTTCGCTGTCGCTTTCAGAATCTTTTGTGGCGGCGTGCATCTGAGTCATGATCCGCAGGATAATGAAGCGTGGGCTTCAATCCTCATCAAAAGACTCGCAAATCTGCTTGGGACTACCTCTTTGTAGCCTCGGCTCTGCTTGTGGCTGCCGGCT
>WLLG01000086.1 GCA_009700815.1 Actinomycetota bacterium | reverse complement strand
GTGAGAACTAGCGAGCCCTCAGATATTGAGCTTCAAGAGCTCTGGTCGAATTACAAAGCCGAGGCAACTGCCAAGGCCAGAGATGTCCTTATTGTGCATTATTCGCCGTTGGTTAAATACGTGGCTGGCCGTGTTGCGGCTGGACTTCCACAAAACGTCGAACAGTCTGACTTGGTCAGCTACGGCATGTTTGGGCTCATCGATGCCATTGACAAGTTCGAGCCAGAGCGCGGATTCAAGTTCGAGACGTATGCCATTGCTCGAATCAAGGGTGCCATCTTGGATGAGCTTCGCTCGATTGACTGGGTGCCACGTTCTGTTCGAGCCAAAGCCCGCCAGATTGAGACTGCTTACGCCAAAATCGAGGCAAGGCACCATCGTCCCCCCTCGGACGAAGAGCTCATGGAAGAACTCGACTGGACGGACGATCAGTTGCAAACAGCACTGATGCAGATTTCCCATGTTGGCCTAGCTGCACTCGATGAGATCCTGTCCATCGGTGGCGATGGCGGCGACTCCATCACGCTTGGCGACACCATTGCCGATACCTCTTCGCATGGCCCGATGGGGGCATTCGAAATTGCAGAGACACGTCAGATGCTGGCTCAGGCCATCAACGGTCTGCCGGAGCGAGAAAAACTCGTCCTGACCCTGTACTACTACGAGAATCTGACTCTTCAAGAAATCGGCCGAGTCCTTGGTGTAACCGAGTCACGCGTATGTCAGATTCACACCAAATCGGTGTTGCATTTGCGGGCCAGATTCTCGGCCCTCGAGCACGAACCCGCTTAGCTCGCAGCAGTGCGCCACAGGCTTGCCCAAGCCACTCTCTCCCCGGCAGTTTTAACAAGTGACTCTCACACCGCACCTTTGTTGGTGTTTCTTCCCCTTCGCACCATAAGCACGCAGGTTTTGCGTGCCGTCCAAGGGAACCTGTTATGGCCACATCTGTCAGGAGCGCTGCGCTCCTAGTGCTCGTGAGCTCGCTCGCAATTTTTGCCCTCGCCGTCCCGGCAGCAGCAGTCTCTGACCCTGCGAGTAGCAACGGGATGAATCAGCCGGAATCCTTCGGACCTCCGATACCTGGGGTCTACCACCGGCCGGTGGAGCGTCCGGTACGTGACCCCTTTCGCATGGAAAATGGTCCCTACGGTGCAGGAAACTTTGGGCTGGAATACGCAACATCGCCGGGAGACCCAGTGCTCGCCATCGGGTCCGGCATGGTTAGCTTTGCTGGATCCGTGGCAGGTCGCCTTGCAGTGACTGTGCAACACCCCGATGGCCGACGCTCAAGCCTGACGGGGTTGAGTTCGGTGGTAGTTCAGGCCGGGGAACTTGTGGTTCAAGGTCAGTTCCTCGGCCGAGCGCTCCGAGGGCTGCACCTAGGTCTGC
This sequence comes from Actinomycetota bacterium, assembly GCA_009700815.1. Classification (GTDB taxonomy): domain Bacteria; phylum Actinomycetota; class Acidimicrobiia; order Acidimicrobiales; family Microtrichaceae; genus IMCC26207. The sequence goes on along the minus strand of WLLG01000086.1, from coordinate 6,554 downwards.
GAGAGGGAGACCGCTATGTCGACCCGGCGCTGTTTCTGGGCGTGATTCAACGAAGAGCCCGCCTTATGCCGCAGCAACTACATCGCAGATAGACCCCGCTTGCGCATGGCCCGCTTTGGAACTGAGTAGGCGAGCAGCACTACACTCAATTCGGCTCCACAAGGGGCACAGTTATGCCCACTCGCTGCCACCTTGGCAACGATGGTGAATGTTTACCCGGAACAACCTCGGTCGCTTGCCTTGAATGAGGGGAGCGTGGTTCTCGGGTTCGATCAACCGAGGAGAAGGAGAAGACCGTGACACCAGTAGTCACTATGAAGCAGCTCTTGGATGCCGGAGTTCATTTCGGCCATCAGACCCGTCGCTGGAATCCCAAGATGAAGCGATTCATCCACGGTGATCGCGGCGGTATCTACCTGATCGACCTGCATCAGACCCTGAGTGGTATCGAAAAGTCGTACACCTTTGTCCGTGACCTTGTCGCCGACGGAGGGACCGTGTTGTTTATCGGCACCAAGAAGCAGGCTCAGGATCCAATCCAAAGCCATGCTCTGAACTGTGGCATGCCGTACATCAACCAGCGTTGGCTCGGCGGTATGTTGACCAACTTTGAAACCATCTCGAAGCGTGTGCAGAAGATGAAGGAATACCAGCACATGCGCGATACCGGTGAGTTTGAACTCATGCCCAAAAAAGAGGCGCTGCTGTTGTCTCGTGAGCTTGAGAAGCTCGAGCGCAACTTGAACGGCATCCGCAACATGGAGCGGCTTCCCGATGTGGTGTTCATCTTGGACACGAAAAAAGAAGACATCGCAGTCACCGAGGCCAACAAGTTGAAGATTCCAGTGGTTGCAGTGGTCGATACCAACTGCGATCCCGACATCATCCAGTACGTCATCCCGGGCAACGACGATGCAATTCGCTCCGGCGACTTGCTGACCCGTGTCATTGCCGATGCAGTGCTCGAAGGTCGCCTGATGCGCTCAAAGACGCACCCAGAGGCTGCAAAGCCAGCGAAGCGTGAGCGCAGCGCGGAAGAAGCAGCCGAGTATCGCAACCAGCAGGACCGTGCACGCGTCGAGGCAACTGCAAAGGCCGCTGCTACGGATGCTCGCTTGTTGAGCGCCAACGAAGAAGCCCTTGAGTCCGATGCCCAAGCCGGACTCATTGCGGTTGAGCCCGAGATTCAAGGATCCGATACCTCTGGGGTAGCTGCTGCGGGCGAGATCGTTCCCGATCAGCCAGCGCGTGTGACACCCGAAGCAGAAGCAGAAGAACCAGCAGCAGAAGGTGCGCCAGAAACGGAGACCAACTGATGGCAGCGATTACTGCAGCAGAAGTGAAGTCCTTGCGCGATGCAACCGGCGCCGGAATGATGGACGCCAAGAAGGCACTCGTTGAGGCCGACGGCGACCGTGAAAAGGCAGCCGGAATTCTGCGTCAAAAAGGGTTGAGCAAGGTTGCAACCCTTGAAGACCGAGAGAACAACCAGGGTGCGATTGCTATTGCACAGAGCGGCAATGTCGCTGCCATGGTGCAGCTCAAAGCCGAGACTGATTTCTCTGGCAAGTCTGACGACTTTGTTGCCCTCACTCAGAAGCTGGCTGATGCCGTGCTCGAAGGTGGAGAGTCAGCAGTTGACACACTGTCTGATGAACTCGACACGCTCAAGATTCAAAAGAAAGAGAACATCGAGCTTGGTCTTGTTGTTCGCTTTGAAGCAGCTGACGGAAACCTGCTCGATACCTACCTGCACCGCCAAGACGGCCGTGGCGTCAACGGGGTCTTGCTCGAGGTGACCGGTGCAACCGAAGAGGCAGCGCACGAGATTGCGTTGCATATCGCCTTCGCAAAGCCCGACGCGCTCAGCCGTGACGAGATCGACCCGGAACTCGTCGAACGGGCACGTGTTTCTTTCGAGGAACTCACACGCAAAGAGGGCAAGCCCGAACAGGCTGTCCCAAAGATTGTCGACGGCCGCCTGAACTCTTGGTATGCAGAACGCGTGCTGCCGGAGCAGGGTGTGTTCGGAGAGAAAGAGACCGTGGCTGAGCGTTTAGGCGAGGCTCGCATTGCGCGTTTCGCACAAGCAATCATCGGCTCCTAAGCACAGAGAGTCGGATACAAGAATGACTGCACCACGTTGGTCCCGGGTCCTCATCAAACTCTCTGGCGAAGCTTTCGCCGGGGATGAGGGCTTTGGGATCGACGGTGAAGTTGTGACCAGGCTCGCCGCCGAGATTGTTGCAGTAAAGCAACAGTTCGAAGTGGACATTGCAATCGTTGTGGGTGGCGGCAACATCTGGCGCGGCATGACTGGCGAAGGCGCGGGAATGGACCGCGCTCAGGCCGACTACATGGGCATGCTTGCCACGATTATCAACGGACTCGGCCTGCAAGAAACCCTTGAGCGCCTGGGCCAACCGACTCGAGTGCAAACAGCGATTCAGATGTCGCAGGTGGCCGAACCGTATATTCGCCGCAAGGCAATCCGTCACCTTGAGAAGGGGCGTGTGGTGATCTTTGCGGCCGGAACCGGCAACCCGTTCTTTACTACCGACACCACCTCGGCCCTGCGCGCAGTAGAGATCGACGCCGAAGCAATCCTGATGGGCAAGAACGGAGTGGACGGCGTCTACACCGCTGACCCTCGACTCGACCCCACCGCCGAGATGCTGACCGAGGTGTCCTATATCGATGTGCTCAACCGTGGACTCAAGGTCATGGATTCCACCGCAATCACCTTGTGCATGGATAACAACCTACCGATCTGCGTGTTCGACCTGATGGGCGAAAACATCGCCCCGCTACTTGCAGGCGAACACATCGGCACTGTTGTCTCCTAGTTCTGGCTAGCCCCGCCACGCTCAAGGCGACCGCCAGCCCTAGGCCCGGTCTGTGATGCGAGGGACCCGGCGGGCGGGGTCTGACGCAAGACAGAGCGAGTATTCTCCGGTGATGGCTGACACAAGTGGAACCAACTGGACTGAGCTTTCGGCTAGGGCCTCAATGGCCTCGCACCGGTTGATCGGATGGATCTACTGGGACCCAACGGCCATCGAGGCCTATACCCGCTTGGGGATCGAGAACGGGTTTGGCTATTACATCGCAAGTCGTGGTGCACCCCTAGCTGCGGCCGGGCACCAAAGCGTCGCGGCCGCTTTCTATTCGATTCACCCTGGGTTTGTGCAGATCTCCCTAGAGATGGCCGCAGCCGTGACCACCTTTGAGCAGATCACTCAGGTGCGTAACGAGGCAGTTGGCATTGGTGTTCGAGCTACTGCCCCAGAAATCTGCGATGCGTTAGCTGGTATGGGCGAGCGGCTTTGGGAAGTGGTCGACTCGCTGCCATCCTCTGGGAGAGTGCTGTTCGCTGCTCACCGGCAATGGAGTCGATCACAAGACCCACTCGTCTCAGCTTGGCTCGCTCTCAATTGCATTCGCGAATATCGCGGTGACACCCACTTTGGAATTCTGCTCGCAGAGAATCTGAGTGGTACGCAGGCCGGACTGCTGCACGACGCGCACCTGAACTACCCGGGGGATTGGATTCCCCGAAGCCGGGGGGCTGATGATGCTGCCCTAGAGCTTGCGTTAGCCGATCTTGAGCAGCGTGGGCTAGCAGCGGGCGGAGTGGTGAATCAGGCAGGCCTTGACCTGCGGGAACGCATCGAGCTGCGCACCAACGAACTCACCGAGGTTGCCTGGCGGTCGCTCGGGGAGGAACTCACCCGGCAGTTCGTCGAACTGATTGAACCCGTTGGGTCGCGGTTTATGGACAGGATCGATGCGACTGCAGGGCCCAACTGGATGCCGGCGGCACGCGACCGCCGAGTCAACTGACAGACCGACGAACCGACTGAGCGCCGCTCAAACTGACTGATGGGCTATCTGAGCGCAGAACTCAGCAACACCCACCTCAAGCGCTAGTCGGCTTGGATGATCCGGGCTACCAGCAGCACCAGAATCACCAGAGCGATCGAGGTCTGGACCATCATGAGCGCTTTGGCTGGACGGGTTCGGGTGTTCTCGAGCGTTGGCCCGAACGTTGAGTTCGTGAAGAACGACAGCACGAAGTAGTCGAACCATCTTGGGGGTTCCTCTGGGCGATGACCGTTTGGCTCAAAGTCGAAGGCGCCTCCCGGTAGGTGCGCGTCTGCAAGTTGATACCAGAGAGAGAAGTTCAAAGTGATGGAAATAAATGCCAAGCCCAAGTCCAGTGTGAGGCCCAACTGGCTCTGGGTGCTCAATGCAGGGGCGGCGATCAGAGTCGTCAGATTGATGAGCAGGTTCATTCCCGCAAAGCTCAGGTAGCCGACCATAAGCGGCATGGCGATTCGAGGGGTCCTACGATTGGCAAATAGGAGCATTGCTGCTGAAAGGGCCATGAGCAGCACAAACAGCAGGTTCGCGCACAGACTTACGATGGTCCCCAACTGTTCCACCATTTCGCCACCGGGCATCGCACGATGCAACCGAGAGGTAAGTGAGAGATCAAAAAACTCAATGGCTGCAGCCACTCCAGCAAAGGGAAGCAGTCGCATTGCCGGCCGGTCTCGTGGTCGGTCGTAATGATCATCGCCAGCTGAGAGTGGCTCGAACAGGGCACGTAGTGCACCGCTTCGCGGCACTGCATCCTCTGGAAGGGTTTCGGGTGAATCCGACACGTGAGCAACCACCTGAGATCTGGCGTACACCAGCACGCTTGAAGCATCTGAAGTTATCGCGCAACCACTCAGTTCTGGTACTGCGATGTGGAAACCTAGGCTGATGAGTGAACTGATGAGCGAACCAATGCGTGAAAAGTTCTTTGTTGATTGCGACCCTGGCCACGATGACGCTATTGCGCTTGCCGTAGCGGCGCACCGCGGCCAACTGCTCGGAGTGACCACCGTGGCTGGCAACGTTGCCGTTGAGCAGACCACCATCAACGCTCTCACGGTGCTGCAATTGCTCGGTAGTGAGGTTGAGGTTCACTCTGGTGCTGCTGTGCCCCTGAATGGTCAACCGGGGCAGTTCGCATCCTTTGTTCATGGCGACAACGGCCTTGTCGGCGCGACCATGCCAGAACTGACTCGCTCAGTTGCGGGTGAGGATGCGGCCGGGTACTTGATCGAGGCGACTGGCGAACATCCCGGTGCTTGGATTCTGGCGATTGGCCCCATGACCAACTTGGCTCTCGCACTTCAACGCGATTCCACCCTTGTGGATCGGATTGCTGGCATCACCATGATGGGGGGTGGCACCTATGGCAACATCACTGCTGCCGCCGAGTTCAACATCAGCTTCGACCCCAAGGCCGCTGACGTGGTATTTCGCAGTGGCGCAAAGATTGTGCAATGTGGGCTGGATCTGACCCATCAACTCTGTGTTGATGACGCTCTAGTTGCTGCATCGCGAGCTACCGGTACTGCGTTCGGAGAGTTTTGCTCCGGCATGCTCGGCGGCTATCTGGACAACATCCGGGCACTGACGGGAAGTAACGCTGAGGCTGTGTTGTATGACCCCTGTGCCGCATTAGCGGTGACTGATCCTGAGTTATTTGAATTTGTGCAGCGCTACGTCGAGGTGGAGTTGACTGGTGGGCTGACTCGCGGGATGACGCTTATGGATCAGCGGTCCTGGATGGCAGAGGGTGGTCCGGTTCAGTGGGCACAGACGATCGACGCTGTTGCTGCCACAAACCTGATTCTTGATTCGATAGCGGCAGCGCCGTAACTAGGAAGAAGCAGGGTTCTGATGGGGAAGCGCTGCTTATGCCCGCAGCAACGCCTCTACGTCAGCTCGTGTGGGCAGTGCTGCTCGTGCCCCAACAGAGCGGGTCGCGAGTGCGCCAGCAGCGCAGGCAAATGCAGGGTCTGCGCTGGCTGCAAAGGCTGCGCAAAAACTATCGCCCGCCCCGGTGCTGTCGATTGCGTTCACGGTGTAACTGCTGAAAGCACGGACCTTGCCGCCGTGATGTAATTCCGCTCCGGCTGCGCCCTTCGTTACCAACACTTCGGTAGCGCCGAGTGTCAACAATTCTGCGGCGCCGCCATACGCATCGGCCTCGCCCTGATTCACAATGATGGTGTCGCAATCGGCGATCCAAGATGGGTCGCTCAGATCAATCGGACTCGGATTGCAGATAGTTCTGCATTCACCCAACTGTGATTCTGAAGCTTTGAGTTCCTGACCGATCCGTAGTGCCAGCGCTGCCACCTCAAGGCCTATCTCGAAGCCCACAATGAGTACCTCGGGTTGCAACTCGGCAAAGGCTTGACGCAGTTGCTGCTCGCTCAGGCATCGGTTGGCGCCCGGAGCCACGGCAATTGTGTTCTCGCCCTGCGAGTCCACGTTGATCAACGCAGTTCCGGTTGCAGCATCCGAAACCGCATGCAGGTGATCAATGTTGATCCCACGCGCCCGCAAGTCCGCCCGAATCGCGTCTGCGTACTCATCTGTACCAGTACAGCCGACAAAGGCAACCTCGGCTCCAAGCAGGGCTGCAGCGCTGGCTTGGTTTGCGCCCTTGCCGCCAAGTGCTTGTGTGAACCTACCGTTGGTGACTGTCT
>WLLG01000085.1 GCA_009700815.1 Actinomycetota bacterium | reverse complement strand
GCAACTGCTTCATCGGGGGCAATCACTGGGGCCAATTGCACCACCGGTTCTGCTGATTTGGTCGAGGCCGGTCCGAGAGGGGCCCCGTTCGCTAGGACTTGCAGGGGCCCTCCGCTCAGCAAGCTTGGCTCGAGGGCTGAAATAACAGCAGGGTCAATAGTGGTTGGAATAACAATGACTGATCCAAGTGCAGCCCCGCCTGCAGAGAAGCTTTCAAATCCGGGGCTTCGGGCTGTGAACCAGGCGGCCATGATGATCGAGATGACCTGATGTGCTCGAAGAGCTGGATCGACCCCAGAGTCAGCGAACCGGGCAGAAACCAAGGTGTCATATGCCAGAGCCCGCAGGCCGGAATCCTTGCCAAGCTGACTACCCGCAGTCATGGTTTGTTGCTCGGTAAGGTTCGCAGGTCGTTCGAGTTGAGCAGGATCGACGAGAAACGCCGTGTTTCCGAAACCAGCGAGTACTTGGGCCGACTCGGGGCTGAGCGTGTCATCTAGGGCCCAGATACCTTGCTGCGCCTGAGTAGAAGTGATTTGCCGGGTGACCCGGTCGCCCAGAGCGATTTCTCGCTGCAAATCCCCTATGGCTCCCGTCGAAACAAGCCCAGCAGTACTCACGTGCACATACGGCATCGAGAGTAGTGACGGTTGCGCAGCAGCGGGTGGCCCTGACTCCGGTGGTGACAGAGCCGAGGTGAGAGCATTCACAAACCGCTCAGCCCAGGGCTCTTTGCTGCGAACGAGACCATCGAGGGTATTTGGGCGGAGTCCCAGGGTCAGCGGCGCTTCTGGTACTTCCTCGAGCAGGGTGCTTGCGGCATCAATGCGTGAGCGGTCTTCAACGCCGAAGGCCGCGAGTCCGGCTGGGTTAAGACTCGGCGCTGTTTCTATGGGTACCAGCAGTGTCACGGCGACAGCGCTTGGGTCTTGCTGCTGCGTGGAGTAATTCGTGGGTAGTCGATTCAAGAACACGACCTGGCTCCAGATTTCGGGACCTTCCGCGCTAGTGAGGACCAACTCCACCGGGTGAATACCGGCCTTTGGGAGGAGTACACGGAGGCGGTCTTGGTCGGGAGTCGCACGAAGTGGGATGGTGAGAACCGAGCCAGCCGCAGGGTCTCCGTACTCGGCCAGCGGCTTTGATACGGGGCTCTGTAAAACCTTGCCGGCCGAAGCACCGTCGATAACCCCATCGACTTTGTCTCGCAGGGTCTGCGAGCGGGTCGGTTGTAGGCCCTGATGAACGGTGTAGGTGAGAATCGACCCGGGGGGTACCTCTCCCGTCGGATCAAATCGAACTTGAAACTCGCCCGAAGCAGATACCCAGGGCGAAATAGAACTGATCTGGAGGACTTCTTCGGGTTGCTGAGTCGGCGCAGACTTGCTGGCTAGTGCGGGTGAGACGCTCGCAATGGCAATCGCAAGAGCGCCGCAGCACACAGCCAGTAGCTTGAGTGTTCTGGACCGGCTAAGGATTCTGCGAAGTGATCTCACGGTAAGTCTTTGGTCAGCACAACTAGGTCAGTTGGGGTGAGCTGAAATCCGAGTTGCTTGTAGAGCCGCAGAGCGCGCTGGTTATCTGTTTGAGTATTGACTAAGACACGAGTGACTTTTCGACGGCGAGCCCAGAGCAAAGCGTCAACCACAAGCGCTGAACCAACTCCGGTGCCTGCGTAGTCGGGGTGAGTAGCAAGCCGCTGCAGAAAGCCTTGGTTGCGTGATCGGCCAATGACTGAATAGCCAATTGCCTGGCCATGAACCTCGGCTAGGCGAAACCGCGTCCGAGGTGTGGCTGAGATTGCCTCGTCAAGCCCCGCGGCATCGAGTCGCCAGAAGCGAGGGAAGGCCAGCTTGTCAACCTGCAGAGCAAGGGCACGGTCCGATCGCCTGGCCTTGCGAATCTGCACCCCTGCTGGCTTTGAGTTCCCCATCATTCCGATTCGGCCGAGATCATGAGAGAGCACTCGAAGGCGGTCATATTCCAAGAATCCCGCCGCAAAGTAAGGCCGTGCTTCTAGCGGGTGAAGCGCTGCTGTAATGACCGATGAGTATCCATCTTGGCGAATTTGTTGAACGCAGGCGTTGAGTCCCTGAGCAGTTGGCTCAATAACGTTCGACTTAACCGTGAGATAGGCAATGCCGGGATCTGCGTGCCAGGGGCCCACATGAAACCGCTCGTTTCCAAGAGTCAGGGTCTGACGCGTGCTCATAGGCTTGAACTAGGTCTCCTGCACCTGCTGCTCCGATCGCTCCGATCGCTCGGCTAAGGATAGGTCACGAGACCTCTTGCCGCGCCGGTAGCCTTGCCGAGTGATTCCAGCGAGAGCAAAACAGGAACTTGATGCACTCGCGCCGCTTGGCGAGGTATTCCAAAATAACAACAAGCGCTTGTATCTCGTTGGTGGCCGAGTTCGTGATCTACTCCTTGATCGGCAAGGCCCCAGCAACGACGTTGACTTGACCACTGATGCGCTTCCCGAAGAGGTCAAAGCGCTGGTAAGGCCTTTGGCATCAGCAGTCTGGGCTACCGGCGAGCGCTTTGGAACCATTGGTTGTGAAATCGACGGGTGCACCTACGAGATCACTACTCATCGGGCAGAAACCTATTCGCCAGATAGCCGTAAACCAGAGGTGCAATTCACCAGCGAGATCCATGCAGATCTTTCAAGGCGTGATTTCACCGTGAACGCAATGGCAATCGAAATCACGGGTGATCAGCCAACGTTGATTGACCCTTTTGACGGCTTGAAAGACCTAGCCGAGGGAGTGTTGCGTACCCCGATTTCCCCTGAGGAATCCTTTTCCGATGATCCCCTTCGGATGATGCGCGCTGCAAGGTTCATCTCTTCGTACTCGCTACAGGCCGTACCCGAGTTGCTCGTCGCTGTGCAGTCCATGGCTGACAGGCTTTCTATTGTGTCGAGCGAACGCATTCGAGACGAACTCTGCAAACTGGTGGTGGTGGCCGATCCATCAGATGGCTTGTACTTCTTGCACGACACTGGTCTGGCGGCACATTTCTTCCCTGAGTTGCCGGCCATGCGGTTGGAACAGGATCCCATTCACCGCCATAAGGATGTACTGACACACACTATTGCCGTGGTTGCACAAGCTCCTGCGGAGCTTCTCGTGCGGCTCGCAGCGCTTTTTCATGACATTGCCAAGCCAGCTACACGGGCGATTGGCCCGAACGGGGTCTCGTTTCATCACCACGAAGTCGTTGGTGCTCGAATGACACGGGAACGTATGAAGGCGCTGAAGTTCAGCAATGAGATGGTTGCGCAGATATCGCAACTGGTTTACCTCCACCTGCGATTTCATACCTATGACATGGGCTGGTCCGACTCGGCGGTGCGCAGGTTTGTTCGTGATGCTGGGGAATTACTCCCCGAGCTACTGGCTCTGACTCGCGCTGATTGCACCACGAGAAATCAACGAAAAGCCGATGCGCTCAATCGCCGAATTGATGATCTTGAACTTCGCATTGCTCAACTGGGCGAGCAAGAGGAACTGAAGTCGATCCGCCCAGACCTGAACGGTCGAGAGGTAATGGATCATCTGGGGCTCACTCAGGGCCAGGTGGTGGGGAAGGCATTGAGCTACCTCTTGGAACTACGCCTTGAACGCGGCCCTGTCTCTGAGGAGCAAGCCGTGGCCGATCTTGATGCGTGGTGGGCTCAACAGCCAGAGAACCCTGCAGGGACCGCTAGCCTCTAGCGTGTTGCCGCAAAGCTTTGGAGACAAGGCTCAGACGAAGGAGTAGTAGTGGCTGGAATTGTGGTTGGAGTAGACGGATCAGAGCAGTCGGTGAGTGCCCTGAGATGGGCCGCAAAAGAAGCGAAGCTTCGTGGATCTGTTCTTCATGTCGTAGCAGTCTTCTCGGGAGCGATTCTGAGCACTGGCTATGAGATGGCAACCACAGACTTGTCTGATTATGCAGCCGCTACCAACATCATGTTGGGTGCAGCCGTCGACACAGTGCGCGAATTTGGTGACCTCGAGGGTGTTGAAGTCACCACAGAGGTTCTTGAAGGCCATGCTGGTGAGCTTCTGATCTCGACCTCTAAAGAGTCCGATCTACTTGTGGTTGGATCCAGAGGACATGGCGGCTTTGCGGGCCTGCTCATCGGATCGGTGACCACCTACACGGTTAATCATGCGCACTGCCCAGTCGTGGTAGTTCGCAGGAAATGAGCCAGGGGCTCAGGTCCCTTCTTTGCGCGCTCGGATCACGAGACTGCTCGGAACCCAGTTCGCCAATTCAGAAAAGTGCACGCTCGGCGGTCGAGTGGCAGCGGGTGCAGTGACAGCCTCGGGCTCCACAATCGTGTCCACTCGAAAGTTCGCTCGGATCAGGCTTGTGAAGAGCTCACTGACTTGATGGACGTGCGTGACCCCTTCGTCACCACTTGCTCGCCACGAAATGGCCTGGTCATGCCAGCTCGTGCGGGTGAGATACGGGGTGGATTGCTCATCAGCATCAAGCTCAAGCATTAATGAAAACGGGTGTGGTACCGACATGACCAGAGCAGCTTCTGGTTTCATGATGCGATGAAGTTGGCGAAAAACTCGACCCAGGTCTTGTACGCCAGACAGGGAATAGACCGCGATAACAAGGTCGATGCTATCTGCGCGCTGGAATGCCAGATCGGCCAAATCGCTGTGATGGAATTCGACTTTTAGTTGAGCGATTTCGGCAGCGGCCCGAGCCTGCGTGAGCCGGGCGGTGGATCCTTCAACCGCAATAACATGGGCTCCTTTTCGGGCCAGAGCTAGTGAACATCCGCCAGCCCCACACCCCAAGTCCAGTACCCGCTTGCCTTCAAGCGGTCCCACCGATCCGACGAGTTTGCTCAAAATGCTGTCATCAACATCTGGTGCGAACCGAACAGTGTCGAGGGGAGCCTCTGCGCCGTGGGGGAAACTCGCTGGCGGTAGCGGAGTTGGACCGTCACCCGCTCGAAGCAGGGTGGGGCGCGTATCTAGGTTTCCCGCGGATGGGTGACGAAGCGGGAGGGGGGCTTTTGAGCTCGAATCAGACATTGCCTGAAAGTCTGTCGGAGGTTTCGCGCTGACCCGCGGATGCCTCATCGAGCAGTATCGTGAGCGTCGTGCCGTTCCTTCAGCCTGAATCCTCTGGTCGCCCGGGAAAAGCCCCAGGCAGTGTGGACTACCGCTTCGCCCGCAGGCAGTTGCTCTTTCGTTACCGCGCCGGTGAACTCTCCCGCGGCGATGTTTGCGACGCCCATTCTGAACTCATGCGCATTGCTCTGCATTGTTCGCAGCGATCCACTGTGTCCTGCCCCGTCTGTGATGAATCCACCTTGAGGGTCGTGAAGTTTGTGTTCGGACCGCGCTTACCTCCTGGCGGCAGACCAGTGAAGACTCGTGCTGAGCTACAGAAACTGGCCTCAGAGCGGCAAAATCGGCGCTGTTTTACAGTTGAAGTTTGCACCGCATGCCGGTGGAATCACCTGTTGCAGGTCGCCCCGCTGTAGCGGAATTCCCAGAAATGAGAGCTGGGTAGCTGATTGCACCCTCAGCTCAGATGGAAGGTTTGTCCCCTCACGGGCCAGAATGGTGGGATGCCCACATCACGCAGTTTCCTCTGGCGATTGCGTCGGCCTGCCTATGTGGTGCTGGTGTTGATGGTGGTCTCGCTCGGCGGACTTTGGATGGCTCTGAGCACAATTGAGCTCCCGCCGGCAAAGCGGTCAATGGAGACCACGTTTGTTTGCGATATCAACGTGGCGAATAACGAGTGTGATTTTCAGAATTCCATGGCCAAGCTCTCTGCCACTGAAGCCCGTGTCAATGTCGAGTACGAGCAACTCCCGCCGGTCTTGGTTCAGGCGGTGCTGTCAGCAGAGGATCGGAATTTCTTTGATCACGGCGGAATTGACCCCGCCGGGCTCGCTCGGGCGGTCTATCAATCGGTTTTGGGTTCAAGCAAATCAAAGCAGGGTGGTTCAACCATCACACAGCAATACGTCAAGCTGACCTACCTCAGCTCGGAACGGACCCTGACACGCAAACTCAAAGAGGGTGTGCTGTCAGTCAAGCTTGAAGGCGAACTCGACAAGCGAGACATCCTGACCCGATACCTGAATGAGATTTACTTTGGGCGCGGTGCCTATGGGGTCGAGGCCGCAAGCCGAGCGTATTTCGGCATGGGCGTGGAGAACCTTCAGGTTCATCAGGCCGCGTATTTGGCGAGCTTGATACGTTCGCCGGAAACGGCCGAGGCCACGAGAGATCCCAAAGAGGCAACACGTCGCCGCAAGACTGTTCTCAATGGCATGGTCTCGGAGGGCTACATCACCCAATCTCAGGCCGATGCTGCTGATGCGGTGCCTTGGGTGTCGAGTCCAACCAACGCCGATGGTGACGCTCAGACCATGACGATTCTGCCTCGTCCCGCAGAAAAGACTGATCTTGGGGACGTTCGCTACGCAGAGTATGGGTCTGAATACTGGGTGTCTTTGGTGCGCAAACAGCTGCGAGAGCGGTTTGGCCCTGGTGCAGAAACCCAAGGCCTGCGGGTGTACATAACGTACGACCCAGACATGCAAGAGGACGCATACAAGGCCGTGACGGGCACGCTTAGCCAAGCAGACGGGCCCTCGGGCTCGCTTGTCGCAGTTGATGAGCAAGGGCAGGTTCGAGCCATGGTCGGGGGAACCGACTTTGCGAATAAGAAAGTCAACTTGGCTTTGGGTAAAGCAGGCGGCGGTTCGGGCCGTCAGCCAGGCTCAACCTTTAAGCCCTTCGCTCTCGCAGCCTTTATTGAGGACGGTTACTCGGTTGAGTCTGCCTTCCGGTCCCCTCCAACCACGCAATTCCCTGGTGTGTTTACAGAGCCTGGAAAGCTCTGGTCGCCGCAGAACTTCGGAAAGTCTGACCTTGGCGTACTGAGCGTTGAAGAGGCCACTTGGAAGTCCTCGAACACGGTGTATGCGGGAATGGTCAATCTTGTTACGCCTGATCGCGTAGCCGAGATGGCAAACCGACTTGGGGTAACAGCAGAGTTGGACCCACAATATGCGCTGGTTCTTGGCACCGAGGAGGTATCGGTGCTTGATATGGCCTCGGCGTATTCAACTTTTGCCGATCGTGGCAAGCACACGCCGCCGTATGTCATTCGCAGGGTTGAGGACTCCTCGGGAGTAGTGCTTTTTGATGCCAAAAAAGATGTGAAATCTCAACAAGTCATCGAAGAAGGAGTGGCAGATACGGTCAACTCGGTACTGGCCGGTGTGTTGACGAAGGGGACTGGAAATGCAGCCAACCTACGAGTGGTTGCTGCTGGCAAAACTGGAACTACTACTGACTCGAAAGACGCTTGGTTCGCTGGGTATACCTGTCATCTGACGGCAGCAGTCTGGATGGGATACGAGCAGCCCAAACCTATGAAGTCGTACCGTGGGAAAGAGGTTTCGGGCGGTACGGTCCCTGCAGCCATCTGGCGGCAATTTATGTCCTCGGCGACTCAAGGGGACGCGGCCTGTCAGTTCCCGGATAGCGATTTTGGGAAGCGGATCTTGAACCAGCGGTTGTCGGGCCTTCGTTCAACAACGACGAGCAGTCTGCCCGGGACCGTCACGAGCAGTACCGCTTTGGCTGCTGGTTCGGGCAGCTCCAGTTCAACGACCACGCCAAAGAATCCAGTCACCACCGCTGCACCCAAGCCAGTGCCCAGTACCTCTGCAGTGCCTCCTACGAGTTCGGCTCCAGTAACGACCGCGGCGCCTGCGCCACCAACAACTGCTGCAGTAGGTCAAACTCCGTAATTTTTGCTTTGCAGTTTGACGAGTTTGCCGTACACTCAAATTTGACGGCTGGCAGCCATGGGGCGCTGGACCTGAACAAGGAGAACCAGTGATGGCTACTTCCAAACGGATGACTGTTCCAGCAATTCGTGACCACTGTTGCTCAGGTGCTGCTTC
>WLLG01000084.1 GCA_009700815.1 Actinomycetota bacterium | reverse complement strand
CGCGCCTTCTGGTAACGGCATCCCCTCGGGTGGCGGGCCAAATCCAGCCTGCTGACCTTGCTGAGCAGAGACCACCTGCTGGGGTGAGGTGGGTGGTGTAACTACCCCAGTTGGGGTCTGGACGGGGTCGGCTACTAGGCCGGCTGATGGAGTGGCAGTAAACGGGGCAGGGCCAGAGGTCATAGCTTCGCGAACGCTCAAGAGGGTTTGTGGCAAGACATGCCCGTTAATTCGAATGCGAACCCGCCGATGGTCTTCTTCTACCGTGACGGTCCAAGTTTCGGTGGACTTAATCAAGAAAAACAGTGCCCCGACAAGCACCGGTAGCAGCAAGATCCCCAACACGATCGCCCAAGTCGGCCTATAGGTTCTTGCAAACTGAAAGCGTTGAGCTCCCACGTTGACAGCCTTGTACTCCTGCGCGGCAAGAGACAGCAACCGGTCAGTCGCCTCACCCGAACCTATACCGATGCAGTCAACAGACTCGTCTACTGAGACGCCCGCCCTTGCCATGTAGTGCTCTCCCCTTTACGCGTGGAACCAAGAGTGAGCCCCACCCATTTCCCACTCTAAGTGAGATCCCCCGGGGCTGCAAGCGGGAGACCTACCCATGCTGCCATGAACGGACTTCCGGCTGAGATGACGTTCTAGGAAGGGTCTACCGTGGAATCGATCTGATCCAACTCAGGTAGATCGGAAACGTCAACGAGCCGCGCCGCTAGTGCGTACTCAATGAGCCGAGCACGTCGATTTGAAGCAAGCGATCCGGCTTCGCCGTGAAGGCCACGAACGCCGATTTTTTCTAGCTTCTGACACACGTTGTCTAATTTCCGATTGAACTTGGTGATCTTCCAGTTCAGTCGCGCTGCGGCCTCGGCTGAAGTAGGGACTGCTCCCATTCCGCGCCCGTCACCCAAAAGCATCGGCTCTGCAAGCGCCACAATCAGCAACTTCTGATCACGAGTGAGCGCCATGGGCCCAATGGTTTCTTCACCAGAGGAGGCCGGCTCGGGGGTGAGCGCAGCGAATGGCGCATCCTCGAGGAGAACCTCGAACTCATAGGTTGTAGGCCCAGCTGTGAAGCGAACCGAGGTTTGTGAAAACACCAGCGGGAGACGAGCACCAGGTGCCAACCAAGCTTGAACGCTGCCGCCTAGGTCTGACACCGTAGCGGTGAGTTGGCTACCCACATTTGCCACCCACCACATTCCGTCACTGTGACTGAGCATCAGGAACTGCCGATGCAGATAGGGGTTGTCGTCTACTTGCAGGTCTCCGTCACGGCCCACTACAAAGGTTGAATCCGCTGACACAACAAACCGCTCACCACAGAACTCAACGCGGACTGACATTTAACAGTTCTTGCTCTTGGCAGTATTGCCTCGCTCATTGTTGCGCTCGGGAGTCACCGTTGCGCATTGCTCCCCGGTGTATGGCACTTGGTAAGGGAGGTTTGGCGATGAAAATGTGTTTTCTACGTCTTCTTGACCAGTAAGCGTGACTACGTAGGTGTCGTCTGCTTTCGCCTTTGGGTATTCCCAAGTAACACATGTTTGACCCGCGGGTTCTTTGCATTCAACCACTTCCACGTCGGTCACCACGGGCGCAGTGACCTTCTTGGGGGGTGGCTTGGCCTGTCCCGGCCCAATTAGAAACCATGCACCGACCAGAGCAATAACCACCGCACCTACTGAGGCGGCAATGATAGGTACGCGTGCCGAGCCGATTTTTGGGGCCGCAATCGGCTGAGGTGCTGTGTACGCACCGGATGACGGATCGGTATACAGGCCGGCATTGCCTGGGGCTGCGGTTCGGGCCTGGTTTGCACTTGGCACTACCGGTTGGGCGGGAACCGCAGAGGGCTGATACGGGGTGTTATGGATTAACCCGCTTTGAACACCAGTTGGCGTAGACCCGGGCGCTCGAACAAAGGTGCGTGTTACTGACTCGGCAGGACGGAACTGTGTTGAGTCAGTCGTTCGAGGTGCGGAAGCTTGGGAAGCGGGAGCCTGAGTCTGGATGACTGCTGGGCCCTTCATTCGGGTGGCCCCAGCCTCGGGATCGATTGGTTCTCCCGCAGGGGCAGCAACAGTGGCTTCGCTGACCTCGAACGGGGTCATATCAAAGCGCTGTTCTACTTCGATCACCTGCAAGGAACGCGCTAGCTGAGCGGCAGAAGCAGGCCGCCCCGATGGGTCCTTGGCCATGCACTGAGCGAGCAAGCGCTGCAATGACCCAGGAACATCGGCTCGCTCAATCGGTGGAACAGGTGCACGCTCAATGCGGTCGATTAAGTCAATGCTCCTGTTCGACCCTGTCGCAAGCTCGAATGGCGAGCGTCCCGCTAGAAACGTGTACAAGGTGGCGGCAAGCGAATACACATCGGCGCGTTCATCTGTGCGACCAGAACCGGCCACCACCTCGGGCGGTGACCACGGTATTGACATCCCTTCGGCCTCTTCATCTCGGCCATCGTCAGCCGAAGCAATTCCAAAGTCGGTCAGACCCGGCCGGCCATACTCCGAAGTAAGAATATTTGCAGGCTTAATATCGCGATGAAGGATTCCTCCGCGGTGAGCAGTTTCTATGGCAGCAGCTACTTGGATCCCCACCCGCAGCACAGCCGCAACCGAAAACTTCTCGGATTTGCTACGAACGCTGAAGTTTGGTCTGGGGTAGTACTCCATGACCAAGAACGGGAAACCCTGCGGCGAAACTGCGGCCTCGTAGATGGTGACGATGTAAGGGTGAGTAGACAGGCTCGCCATGGCGTTTGCCTCGGCCGTAAAGCGCCGACTCGTCCCCTCATCCACTGCATCAGAGATCAGTACCTTGATGGCAACTTTTTGCTTCGGGAACTCGCGCTCATACAAAAAGACGTCTGAGAATCCGCCCGAGCCAAGCCGATCCAGATAGGTATACCCTGCGAGTTTTGGGGGCTGAATATCAGGACGAGCAGGACTCACTCGGCCACCTCAAAGACAAAGTCAACCTCATCGGCCAAGCTCACACGAGCACCAATCGACAAGGGGAACGGCTCATCTGGTCGCAGTCGCTGTGGGTCACGGTTGGGAAGTATGACCACGGTTCCGTTAGTTGATCCCTTATCGACAACTAGAACTTGCCAGCCTTCGACATGCACTTCGACATGGTTTCGAGAGATGTCTTGGCTTGGGCTGGGCACGGAGACCAACTCGGGAACTTGGCCATCAACAGCTCCGCTGACCTTGGGTGATCGGCCGATCAACATGGAGCGAGTTACTGGCACGGTGATACCTGTTGAAAAGCGAAAGGTTCCCAAATTGATAGAAGAGACTGTGTTGGGCTTCTGAGTGTGAATGACCTGTCCGCACACACGACATGCATCACCATGGGGCGGATTGAGGTGGCCTGCGGCACAGCTCACTGCAAGAAACTCACCAGAGATTCCAGTTGCAGCAGCAGTTATGGATGCGCCAGAACTGCCGGCTTGCATCCTGCGAAGCTCCTCAACAGTGATTGTCTTGCCATCGTGATCTGAGTCTTGCACCGTGATCGATCCGCCGCCGTCGGAGTGTGGCACGGACTCGAGCATTCCCCCGGCGTCTTCAACGCGAACGGCAGCGCTTTCTACTGAACGGAACTGGGTTGCTCCAAACAAGTCGTCATAGGCCGAGGGTGCCCCAGCGGCAGAGGCAGCGGCAGCGGCAGGAACAACTTGTTCTGCGCTGTGCTCTGAAAGCTGCTCAGCGGGCGCCTCGGCCAGTATCTCTGCGGGCATCTCTGCTGGCAACTCGGGAGAGTCAAAGATGGTGGCCTCGTGATCGCTTTGAGCAGCGGCGACATCTGGCGAAACAGCATCATCACCTGCCAGATCTGCTTCTGATGCCGATAAAGGAGACGCCTTTGCCCAAGCTTGAAAAGGATCTGCTGAATTGTCTGCCAATGCTGTCGGTGACTGCTCGGACTCTTCAGACCGCTCAGACTGCTCAGACTTCTCAGACTGCTCAGACTGCTCAGACTGCTCAGACTGCTCGATGGGAGCTTCATCCCCAAGAACCGCATCCTCAAGCAGTTCATCCTCTACGAGCACAGAGTCAACCGGCTCATCCTCAAGCAGTTCAGGTGAGGACTCCGGCTCGCCTGTGAGTTCAACGGCACCGGGAGCAAACAATTCGAGCGCGCTAGCTGAGACCAAGCCCCCTGCAATTTGCTGGCCCTCAAACGCCGCAGCGTCAACGACTGAGTCCCCCATTCGAATGCGGACCGAACCAGCATCCGCAACGGAATACTCTGCCCAGCTGCGCACCGAAGCACCAGAAATGCTCTGGGTTAGATCACCGAAGGTGTCGAACATTTCTGCACCGACTTGGCCCCGAACAACAACACGACACTGCTCAGCTTCCCATGCAACCATCACAAAGTCAGTCAGCTTAGAAAAGCCCAACTGACCTAGAACTTCGAGCGCCTCATCTAACGAGCCACCATCTCGAGCCACTGGCCACAGTGCCCTCACCAGGGGTGACTTGAGGGAGTCGTCTACGAGCGCACTGAGCGTGGTTCCCACAACAGCAGAGGCCCGACCCGCAGCGAATGCCGTGAACTTTGCTAGTTCTGAGCTAGGACTGTGATCCATCAGATCCTCCGGTACCGTTGTCGCCCTGTAGCGGTTGGACTCTAATGGGTTGGCTAGACGTCGCCACTCCCGGCGGCATGGGGAGAATCTCTTGCTCTGGAAGTAGGTGTGTCTCCTCGGGCCCTTCGTGAGCTTCTGGAACTACAAGTTCTTCGGGCACCGTTATGGGCGACAGGCTCGCAGCAAGCAGTGCGGCGCTAGCCACTGTGGATACTGCTGCGCGAGGTTCCTCGGCACCTTGGGGTACCTCATTAATTTCTTCCAACCCACTCACAACGAAGACAGAATTGTCCACTGCTTGAGCCTCTAAGGTGGCTGAGCCCGTAAACGGTGGGACCTCTGTTTCGGGGACTTCTTGAATGAACCCGTCTACGGGTGGCTCTGAATTCAGCGACACCACGCCCGATGGGTCAGTTCTGGCGAACAACTTCTGCCTCTGCTGGCTTGGTGCGGGCGGCAGTGGAAGTGGCAGGAGTGGCTTGGGTGGATTTTGAACTTGCTCTGCTGCCTGGTCCAAAGGGTCAGGTGTTGAGAAGCTAGCTGTGCTCTGGCCAAATAGGGGGCGCGGTGGGTCGAGCACTGCAGTTCCTCGTACAGCGGTCCTATTGCCTGGTCGAGTCTCGGTCGTCGGGTCTTCCCAGGAAAGCACCGCCACAACGTCAATGACGATGGCGGTGACGTTGTCGTGGCCACCAGCAGCAAGAGCAAGCTGTACGAGCTCTTGCGCTGTCTGGTCGGCCGGAAGCCCAGCGGACATGACAGCCCCGATCACACCATCCTCCACCTCGCCAGTGAGACCATCGGAGCAGAGCAAGAAACGCTCGCCAGGTCGCACCGGCCGGACCCAATAATCTGGGTGTACCTGATCGTCAGCGCCAAGCGCTTGCGTGACCACGTTGCGATGCGGATGAACTCGAGCCTCGAATGGCTCGATGTCTCCTGCATCAACGAGTTCTTGAACGTAGGAATGATCCTTCGACATCTGCACGAGAGAGTCATCATTCATGACATAGGCGCGAGAGTCGCCCACGTTGAATACCAACCAACTCAACACGCCCACGTTGTCGACCATCACCATGCCCACGCCGGTGGTTCCCATCGTGCTGCCAGAAGGGCCATCGGCAGCTGCCCTGAGTAGCGAGTTGATGTTCTGGATCTCAGCTGAGACCAACTCGACCGAGGTTGGTTCACCCTCTGCGAGAGTTGCCAGCCTGCTCACCGTGAGTTCACTCGCCACTTCCCCTGCATCGTGGCCACCCATTCCGTCTGCCACTACAAACACGGGCGGCACAGCAAGCATGGAGTCCTCGTTCAGGGAACGGACCTTTCCAACGTCTGTAGCCGCGCCCCAAGCCAGCTGAGCACCCGCGATTTCACACTGTTCGACCATTACCGGGCGGCCTTCCTGTGCCGTGGATTACTCATGGGAGAACCATCATTTTACGGTCTGCCGAGTCAAAAGAGAGGTATCTACCCAAACAACCGTCTTTGTCGTAGCGGCCGATCGCTCGACAATGGCCGGCCGCATCCTCACCGGAGTTGAAACTGAGATTGTTGACAACCACCCAGTAGCCATCTGTGAGCGCTCCGAAATCTCCTGACCACAGCACGAAAGCGTCTTCGCCCGCAGCACGAAGAGCGGCGACGGAGTTATCAGCCGCAGAGCTAGCAGAAGGATCCGAGGCCTTGAACGAAGCAAACTGAACAATCCAACCTGTTGCCAGATTGTGTGCAGAATCATTATCGAAAGTGGAAGGTGCCCCTGACGGAGCGCTTGTGCCATAAACGACATCGCCCTCGCACTTCCACGGGTCTGCCACACAGGGGTCAACCGGCAGCGTTCTGACGGTTTGGCGTTGCGGAACTTCGACAATAATTGTCTGGGGTGGCGCTGGGGGGATTGTGGTTGCCGGGAGGGTGGTTGTGGTTGCCGGGACGGTGGTTGTAGATGTCGAAGCCGTAGACGGCTGAACATCGGCGACAACAGTGCTGTTTTTGGATCCTGTTGCCAGAAAGAACGCGACAGCACCGACGAGCAGTACCACTAGGCCTACCAAACCGCCCAGCAGCCACGGCGGCGGAGAGAACCCTGCAGGCTGATTCGTTACAGCCGAATCTGTGTGCCGAGGAGCGACGCTTTGTTGCTGAGTCCAAGGATCTTGTGCAGGAATGCTGCTTACCACCGGAATCCATCCGGTGGGTTCCTCGCTGCCGGTATGCAATCCAGCGGAGTTCGTTGACGCATTCATGTCTACCGGCTGGCCGGCAGGAGGCGCTAGAGCACTGAGAGGAATCGCTGGCTCGGCTGCTACATGCTGGCCATCTTGAGCGGTTGTGTCGGCCAAGTAACTATCAGTTGCCGGACGAACAACAGTGGTTGACTCGGACGCTGATCGGCCTGACGGCCGGGTCGTTGCAGTCCACTCGCGGCCATCCCACCATCGGTCAACTGCATTATCTTGATGGTCGGGATACCACCCGGCCGACATGGAGTTCGAAGCCATGGCTTTGCCTCTCTGGGTTCACTATCTATGTTGGCAGACGCAGTTCTCTCTGCGCATGGGGAGTACTCCCCATGCTCCCCTGCCCTACTATCTACCGCTGTGGAGAGCAATGAAGGCAACGATGTCCCGTTAATTGACGGTTTTGTCAATCTAGTACAGGTCGGTCAAGGCGGATTTTCGGTTGTCTACTCCGCAGACGAAATTGCATTTACTCGCAGAGTGGCTCTCAAGGTGCTGAAATTCACCGGAGACGAGGCACGCCGTCTGGAGCGTGAAGCGCGCGCTTTAGGGGTGTTGTCGGACATTCCCAACATCGTTCAGGTATTTCAGATCACCCATACGAACGACGGACGCTCCGTTCTCGTCATGGCCCTCATGCAAGAACCGATCGCTCGCGAGACCCGGCGAGGTTTCCAACAACAACTAGATGCACTCGTTTGGCTGGACCAGGTCGCTCAGGCTCTTGATAAGGCACACCTCCGCGGGGTGTACCACCGAGACATCAAGCCAGAAAATATTCTGCTGGCCGCCGACGGCAGTGCCAACTTGGTGGACTTTGGAATAGCCGGACTTGGAGGATTGGCCTCGGGAACAACCACCGCATTTTCGTTCTCACCACCCTTTGCTCCACCCGAGCGACTCACTGGCACCGAGGTTGATCTTCGGGCTGGCGACATTTACTCACTTGGATCCACTTTTTATGCCGTCTTCACGGGCTCTGCTCCGTTTGGAACAACTACTGACGGCGGGGTTCACGGCCTGATTACCCGAGTAGTGACTGCGTTGCCAGATCAACCCGAGTGGATGAACGCTCCCACCCATGCGGCGTTCCTGACCGCAATGGCAAAAGATCCCGCTGACCGTTTCGCCTCAGCCAGCGAATTCGCAGCAGAGCTGCGCAGAGGTATCTCT
>WLLG01000083.1 GCA_009700815.1 Actinomycetota bacterium | reverse complement strand
CATTCGGTACTCATGTCGCAGGAGACCTCGTCAACCTCGAGGTTGACGTCATGGCGAAATACGCGGAAAGCCTGCTTGCTGGCTATCTCCCGTCAGACTCAGTGAGCAGTACCGATACGAACCACGAAGGAGCCCCCCCAAGATGAGCAATGAGACTAGAGAACCGCTAGCCGAACAGGGACAGGAACACTCCGTGTTTGCCTCTATTCAGGACGCCGTTGCAGCTATGGCTCGGGGCGAGATCATCGTGGTTGTAGATGATGAGGACCGTGAGAACGAGGGCGACCTCATCATGTCTGCCGAAGCAGCTAGCCCCGAGAACATCACGTTCTTTGTTCGTCATACCTCTGGTGTGATTTGTGCTCCCCTGACCGGCGAACGCCTTGACGAACTCGATATCCCGCTCATGGTGCACAACAACACCGAGTCTCATAGGACGGCGTTTACCTATTCGGTTGACTACGTACATGGAACATCCACTGGAATCTCTGCTGCAGACCGCTCAGCCACGATTCGCGCCCTGATCGACCCCTCAACGCGCCCAGCAGACTTCGCGCGCCCAGGTCATATCTTTCCGCTTCGATACTCCGAAGGGGGAGTGCTCAAGCGTGCAGGCCATACCGAGGCTGCTGTAGATCTCTCACGTTTAGCTGGACTAGCTCCTGCCGGAGTGCTGTGTGAGATCGTCAACGACGACGGCACGATGGCTCGTGTTCCTGACCTGATTGAGTTTTGCAAGGTTCATGGCCTGCTCATGGTGACTATTGCGCAACTTGTGAAGTACCGCCGGCAGAATGAAAAACTGGTCCGGCGCATTGCAGAAGCCAGAATTCCGACGCCCTGGGGCGAATTCACCTCGTATGTCTATGAGTCAGTCATTGACGGTGAGCAGCACGTGGCTATGGTGCGTGGAGCCGTACAGGGTGAGCGCGACGTTCTGGTGCGCGTGCATTCCGAGTGTCTCACTGGTGATGTGTTTCAGTCGCTGCGCTGTGATTGCGGCTTGCAACTCGACGCTGCAATGAAGGCAATCGACACCGAGGGCCTTGGTGTCCTGGTTTACCTGAGGGGCCACGAGGGCCGGGGTATTGGCCTAGGTCACAAGATTCGCGCGTACAGCCTGCAAGAACAGGGCCATGACACTGTTGACGCCAATGTTGAGCTCGGGCTACCGATCGATAGCCGGGAGTATGGCATCGGTGCACAGATATTGAATGACCTTGGCATCACTACTATGCGCTTGATGACCAACAATCCAGCCAAATACGGCGGTCTTGAGGGATTTGGTCTGGAAATTAGCGAGCGCGTTTCGCTCGAGTCGATTCCAAACCCCGAGAATATTGACTACCTCCGGACCAAGCGCGAGCGCATGGGTCACCTGCTAGATGGGTTGGACTGATGGGTAAGGACTTTTCTCTCCCGGAGCCTGATGGTTCTGCTGCTACCTCGGGGGCTGGTCGCAGAATTGGGGTGGCTGTTGCACGCTGGAATGAGGTCATTACCGAGCGGTTGTTGTGGGGTGTCAAGAACCACCTTGCGGCAGCAGGAGTAGCGGAAGGCGACATAGATATATTCCGCGTACCGGGTGCTTTCGAGTTGCCATTGGTTGCCAAAGTCATGGCAGGCACTGGTCACTACGATGCGATTCTGGCCTTGGGCTGTGTCATCCGTGGAGACACTGCACACTTTGAATATGTTGCGGGCCCCGCGGCGGATGGCATTTTGCGATCACAGCTCGAGACTGAGATTCCAATCATCTTTGGCGTCCTCACAGTTGAAAACCGCAGGCAGGCGATGGTCCGATCCGTGGTGGATGATGATGTAGCGGGAGATAACAAAGGCGCCGAGGCTGCAGAGACTGCGCTTGAAATGATTGCAGTGCTCGAAGCAGTACGAGCGGGATGAGCCTCAGGGTTTGCCGCTAGAGGGCGAGCTACTCGCTGTTTCTAGCAATTGCAAAGCTCGCAACAACTGCTAGCGAAGTAGCAACGTTGAGTGAGTCAACCCCGTTGCTCATGGGGATTCGCACCAAGGCGTCACAGAGCCCAAGGGTTTCAGCAGATAGGCCCGGACCCTCCGCTCCGAGGACAAAAGCTACAGGCGAGTCCAAGGTTCCCTGGATTGCAGCCGTTCCAACCTCTCGGGCCTGTGCATCCGGTGTCAGGCCTACCAACCTGAACCCGGCGTCACGAACCTGCTGAAGGGCCGAATTCAGATTGTCGACACGGGTCCAGTGTGTGCTGAGGACATGACCTTGAGACACGCGAATACTCCGTCGGTACAGCGGATCAGAGGTTCGGGCATCAATGAGAACAGCGTCAACCCCAAGAGCCGCAGCATTACGAAAGATCGAGCCGAGGTTTTCGTGGTCGTTGATGCCCTCCAGAATCACTAGGCGCTGACTCTCTTCCAGAATGGCGTCAAGAGATGGCCGCTCAGTACGACTGACTGCAGCAAGTACGCCTCGGTGGACATCGAATCCTGTGACCTGAACCAACACATCACGTGAGGCGACGAGAACTGCGATGTCGAAACTTTCGCAGAGGTCAATCATGTCTGTCAGTGTCTGAGCACGGTTTGGGGTGAGCAGGACTGAACGAATAGCGCTGAGTTCTCCCCCGATCTCTCGGTCGAGCAATCGCTGAACTGCCAGCACACCTTCGACTATGAAGAACCCAGTTCTGGCAGAGGCCGCATCAGTCAGATTGCAGTAGTCACTGAGCAATGGATCATCAGAGCTGTCGATCAACAACATCTGTTAGCTGAATTGCTCTTGAGCCTCAGGAGTTTGACCTTGCTCTGCCCAGTTTGTCTGTAGAAGCTCACGAAACTCGTTGGCCGGCATTGGTTTGGCATAGAGGTAGCCCTGGCCAAGCTTGCAACCAAGCGCCTTGAGTAGCTCGCCCTGTAGTTCCTCTTCGATCCCCTCGGCGATTGTCTTTACCCCGAGCTGTTCGGCGAGTTGTAGCACTGCAGTGACGATCCTTTGGTTGGTGAAACTGTCGAGATCATCGACAAAGGTCTTATCAATCTTCAGCACGTCGAACTCGAACTGCTGGATGTAGCCAAGCGAAGAGTAGCCAGTACCAAAGTCATCAATCGCAAGGCGGGTACCAAAGGATCGGAGCTGCTGCATAGTTGACGCAATCATCTCGGTATCGGTTATGAGGGTTGACTCAGTAACTTCAAGAACGAGGCGCTCAGCGGGTAGCCCAGTGCGTTCAAGGATGTCAGAAACTTTGCCCACGATACGTCGATCATGGAGTTGCTGAACCGACAGATTTACCGAGATCGTGAAATCCTCGACTAGCTGACCAAACTCGTGTCGCCATGCACCTAAATCCGTGCAGGCCGTGTTGAGCATGAACTCGCCAATGGGCGCAATCAGCCCAGATTCCTCTGCGAGCGGAATGAACAACCCAGGACCGACCAAACCGCGTTCTGGATGCCTCCAGCGCACGAGAGCCTCGGCCCCAACAATCTTTCGGGTTTCAAGCTGAACAATCGGCTGATAGAAAGCCTCGAACTGTTCCTGGGCCACCGCCCGTGCAAGATCGGCCCGGAGTTCGAGCCGGTCGAAGGTGGCAGTGTGCATGAAGCTCTCAAAGACAACGACCTGGCGTTTGCCAAGCCCCTTTGCTTTGTACATGGCAGTGTCGGCATTTTGTAGAAGCAACTCAGCCGAATTGCTGCGGTCATGATCGAAAGCCAGGCCAGCCGAGGCGGTGACTGAAAGTTCCCGACCCTCAATGATGAAGGGGGCACTCAGTGTGGTCAGAATGTGCTCACAAAGATCTGTTGTCGGCTTCTCACCGTGCGCACGCTCAAAGGCGACCACGAACTCATCGCCGCCAATTCTTGCTGCCGCATCCCCAGGATCGAGTAGTCCGGTTAGTCGAGCGGCGATTGCAAGAAGCAGGCGGTCGCCGAATGCGTGGCCAAGGGAGTCGTTGATCTCTTTGAAGTTATCAATGTCGATCAAGAGGGCCGAGACCGTTGTAGTCCCGCTATTTCTCTGCAGGGTTTGGGTCAGTAGGTCGAGCAGGCGCCTGCGGTTGGGGAGTCCGGTGAGTTCATCATGGTTGGCCTGATGTAGCAGCAGGTCATCCATATGCTTTCGGTCGGTGATATCTCTTGCATTCAGGACTAATCCACCGACTGCAGGCTCGTCACGAAGGTCCGTCAGGGTGGTCTCAAGCACTCGCCAGTCGCCAGTGAGCGAACGAAAGCCAAACTCGATCGCCGCTGAGTTCCAGCCGTGAACCGGTTGACTGGGGTCGAGGAGTGCCTCAATCGGCAGTGTGCTTTCTGCAAACACATCGCCCATCTGTCGGCCATGGATCTGCTCAGCAGGCAATTCTACGGCAGTCTCTACAGAGGGGCTTGCGTAGCGAATCGAACCACACGGGTCGAGCACGATCACTAGGTCAGTTGAGTTTTGTACCAATGCCTTAAATCGGGCTTCGGAATGCAATAAGCGCTCCTCGGCCATTTTTCGATCTCCGATTTCGCGAGCGTTCAGGACAAGGCCGTTGATGCTCGGATCGTCGCTGAGATCGGTACCACCAATCTCAAACCAGGCGTACGTGCCAGCGAAATGGCGTAACCGAACCTCGCTAGTCTCGGAGGACCCCTGCTTTGCGTGCTTGATCAGAGAGAGTGCTGCAGTGCGGTCGTCACGATGCACAAGCGCGAGCAGATCGAACTCTTTAAAGCTGATTGCTGGATAGCCCAGTAGTCGTGCTGCGACCGGCGAGATATAGCTACAACTCAAATCCTCCTGAAGTACGAGAACAATATCTGAGGAGTTGTCAATCAGAGCCCCGAACCTCTCCTCGCTCCGTTGTAGGACCTGCTGCTCAGTGAGATCTACAGATCGGAAGGCAATCGCCGATTCGCGACAGAGTGCGAGTACGGCATTGTGTTCAACATCGCTCAACGCATGCTTGGAACGTACAAGGAAGGCGGCCCGAAGATCAGGCCGGATCCTGACAGCCCCAACGTTGATAATGCTTCCGTCTGGGCCGGGGTGAGCCTGCAACTGACCCGCGGAGGGAAGGCCATGTTGGCCATCGGCTAGCTCAGAAGCATCATCGAGGAAGAAGCTTGCAGCTGCCGAGAGTTGTTGAGGGCTCGTGGAATCTAGGGTGAACTCGGTCCGCAGGTCGGCACTCAGGAAGTTCTTCCCGAGTACCTGCTCGGCACCCACAGTGATCACATGGATAATGTCCTGAGTGGTCTCGGCCCCTACGAGTCGCTCTCCCACGTGGCGGAGCGATTCCTCTGTTTCTGCCAAGAGCTCATTCTGGCGAACCAGCCTTCCCAGTCGTGTCACTACTAGAGGTGCAAGCGCCAGTGCTGCCAGTGCTGGAAGTGCGAGACCGGAGGTCTTGCCTGCGAGCAGCTCAACAAGAATCAGCACAGGTGGAGTCAGCAAGGCCAGAGCAAGAATGCTGATTCTGCGATTGGTGAGTCTTCGCAGCAGCGTCGGGTCAGAGGGCCGAGAGGTGAGCAGAACTACAGACGGGTGTAGTAGTCCAGCAACTGCAAAAATGAAGGCTAAGGGAGCAACGTAAAGCCGTGCTTCAGTTCCAAGTCGACCAGCAGTTACGAGCGTCGCCACAAGATCAAGTGCAAATGTCGCGACTAGTCCAGCAGCTAGTAATCGGTTGCTGACGGATCGCTGCGCCCCCGATACAAGGGCAAGTAGCGCTGCGACTACCAACAAGAGCGACAGCGCAGCGTAGACACAGTTGGTCAACTTGTGAGCTAGAGGTGCTGTGCTGCTCTGCAGATACGGCAAGAGCACCAGAGTCCACTGAAGCAAAGCGACAGCGACACCTCCAATGATTGCATCCAGGAGCGGATCGAGCGTGATCCGCTCGACTCGAGTCTTGACGATCGAGAGGATTGCAACCAGAAACAGCCCAACCGAAACAAAGCTGAAGGCATCAGCGAATGATGGGAACGGGTAATCAATCCCGCGAATCTCGCTATCAACAAATCGTACGATTCCCCCAGCCAGGGCTAGTGCGCCGGCGACAATGATGAGGCTTGCCGGCTTGCGGATATTTGCCGGGAGCTTTCTCACTCGGATCCCAGCAACGACGACCGATGTCCAGCCAAATAGTGAGTACCACACTGGCTTTAGTTCTGTTGGCATCACCAGAAAAAGGACAGCCCAGACCGCACTGCCAATGAGGTAACGGCGAAGCACCGAGCGCTCGCTCGCCTTTCCACGGATGGGTTTCATTCTGGGGATGTTGCCCGACATCAATTCCTCGACGCTCTTTCTTGTGTGCTGCCTTTCGGCAGTTTGAGAGCGTTGTTGAGGAATTAGAGAAAATTCTGAGTCGCCTTCAGTTCCCTGCTTCGGCTGCGCTGCGAGGGGGACTCAGATTTGTCTCCGAAGTTATTCCTTCATCGACGGCGGCAACGGGGGCTCGAACCTGACGGACCATCCGAAATACTGCTAAAGATCCGAACAGCACGATCCACGCCAGAAGTCCGGCGTATGCCAGAACGGGCATTTCTCCCGAGACCAAGAAAATGTAGGCATATGGGGCCAGAAACATCGCTACCACGACAGTTCCCCAGCCAAAGGCATCTCGTGGTGGGCGCGTAGGGTCCCTCAGGATCTTTACAGTCACGGCCTGGCTAATTCCGTAGGGGGGTGCCGTCAACAGGTCAAGGCCTAGAAATAGCCAAGGGTTCACTCCGTAGCGACCTAGTGCCGGCCATGCCAGCAGTGCCCTAGCTGCAGAGAACAGGATGATCCCCACAGACCAAGCGCGTCCAAATCCCCCAAGTGAGGTGATTTCGCTGAGGATAGGGGAGTCTTGCTTATCCCGCATTGGTCTCTTCCCTGCAACATGACGTCATGAGGCTTCTACCTTGAGGAATCTATGTCAGGCAGCCGCCGCTGCCAGTGATCCTCGGCACGGGATATCAGTCAAGAAGGATCGGCAGGTCGAGTTTGGCGATGGTCTCAGCATCAAAGCCCTCGACTGACCACTTGAAGACGTTGGGTCTGGTTCTCACCAGTTGTTGCATCATTTCCGGCAGCCACATTGCCGTGGGGACCACAGTGCCACCCATAAACTCTCTCGGGGGAGCTAAAGCGACAACAGGAAGCCCGTACTGGGACTCAAAAAACTCAAACATCCATTGGTCGATGAGAAATACAAACCCTTGAACACCTTGGCGAATCCCATATTGGAAGGCCGTTCGGTGCAGTTCGTTGGCAACACCGAGCCCTCGCTGAGTCGGTCGTACTGCCAAGGAACCAATTTCGCAGAGCGGCCCATCGGGAATGGGGATCGTCGGGGTGAACTGACTTACGGGCAGATCTTGGTAGGTGCCAATCATCGTTCGAGCTACACCTGTGACGATGTCCCCAGGCTCGGTGATGACATGCAATCGACTCTTCTCTCGCCATGGCTGGGTCTCTTCCACCCATTCCCTTGGGGACTCCGCGCAGAATCCAGACAGTCGGAACAGTGAGTAGACGAACCGCTCCGCAGGGTCCCAGAGCGGATCGCTCGAGGACACAATTTGTGATGTCAGACCAGAGTCAAGCCGCTCAGGGTCAAACATCCGTGCCGCAAAATCGGCAGCCTGACGCTCAAGCAGCGTCTCTGGAACAACTTCTGAAAATGTGGTTTCGAGTAACGCCAACGTGTCTCATCCTTCGGGACACGCTCTCCCCAGCAACACCGGAGGTGCTGAGCGCAAAGACGAGTAAAGCACAGCTGAGCAGCCCTGCCAAGGGGAAATATCTGCAGCGTGGTCGTGATACCCGGTACAGCTTGCAGTGCTTGACTAGCGGTTAGCAGTGCTCTGATCGGTCAGGTCGATCTCTATTCTGCGTGCCTCGAGAGGCACGTTCAACAGCGGTGTGAGTTCAGCCTCTGGAATTGGACGGCAAAGTCCGAACCCGCTCACCAAGGTGCATCCCATTGAGATCAGAGCGTCAAGCTGGCCAGCGGTTTCTACCCCTTCTGCAATGACAGACAGGTTGAGTGAGCGTCCCAAGCTGTT